>WFRA01000001.1 GCA_015486775.1 Kiritimatiellales bacterium
CGCGATCGAAACCGTGCCCGCCACGCTGGTGCAGGTGCAGAGCAACGTTACCCTGCTGGTGAACCTGGTGCTCTCCGAAGTTCCAAAGGCTGGAACTTCGCCGCAGGTCAGCTTCAACCCGCCGACGGGCGCCACGCTGGATGTTCCAATGTCCGGAAGCGGCCTGAACTGGAGCGGCTCGGTGCCGCTGAGCCCGCTGATGGGTTCGGGCAACTGCTACTTTGCTTTGTCGGTCAGCGACGCGCTTGACAATGTGGGAACCACGATCACCGAAGGGGCGAGCGTGGAAATCTACAACACCGAGTTCCCGTCGCCCCCCGCCGTACCCAACCTGCTCGATCCGGTTGCGCAGAAGGGCGGCAATATTCATCTGGTCTGGTATCCGTCGGCCACGGCGGAGGGATACAACCTCTATCGCCTGGCGGGTTCCAACGGAATCCCGACCGCGGTGGCCGTTGCGAACATAACGACCAACGTCTATGATGATGTGCCACCCGCCGACGGCCCGTACCGCTATGGCGTGACCGCCGTCCGGCGCGGTTCGGAAAGCAATATGAGCTCGGTCTACACCGAATGGTCCGACCGCACGCCGCCGGGCGCGCCGACCAACATGGTGGTGCAGCTCAAGGCCTCCGGCGTGGAGATCGACTGGGATGCGCCGACCACCGGCGACTATCCGGTCCGCTACAATGTCTACCGCAATGGAACGAAGATCCGCACGGTCGGCTCGGCGGTTCCCGTTGTGGACTACCCGCCGAGGGGCACCTCGGACTACGTGGTGGCCTCGGCCGACTGGCTGGGCAACGAAGCCTTCGGCACGACCAACGAGTTTGTGATGCTTGTTCCCGCCGTCCAGTCCTTCGAGGTGCTGGTGCACGAAGACCAGCCGCCGAGCCTCTCGTGGGTGCGGGGCGACTATTCCATCGTAGGCGTCAACCTCTACCGCAACGGCCTGAAGCTCAATAGCTCGCCGCTCACCACCACGAGCTTTGTGGACACCAACTATTCCGGCAGTTCGATCGTGGAATATTCGGTCAAGAGCGTGGACAGCCTGAGCCAGGAAGGGCCGGCGCGCGTGGCCGAGGTCTACCGCCTCGGGTTCGGGCTGGATGTGAACGCTGCGGCCGACGGGCTGCCGCTACTGGGCTACTTTGACCGCTACGGCGTCTCCGTCACCAACCAGACGGTGGTGGGTGCCTTCCCGCTGGGGAGCGTCGAACTGCGGCGCACCTATTCCGGCGGTTCCGCAACGACGGTGGAGCAGGCCGTGACCAATTCGGTTCCACCCTTTGGAAACATGGATGTTGCCGTGCCAATGGCCGCCATGACCAACGCGGCGGCGCAGAGCGTCCGCGTACGCCTGAACCAGACGCAGGATGCCTCGGGCGCGCAGGTGGTCTACCAGCGCCTCTTCGCCTTCGCCGACGCGGCGATCGACAGCGAGATGGTCGGCGTGAGCGTGACCAACACGCCGGTGGCCGGTGCGCTGGCCAACTTCAAGGTTCGCATCTTCAACCGCGGGCTGGTGGACATGGATGTGGTGCTTTCGAAGCAGAACGGCGCGCTGCCGGGCGATGTCTATGTTTCGCTCCGGAACGAGCGTGGCGAGGAGGTCTCGCTCGGCCAGTTCCAAGGTTCGCTGCCGGGCATGGTGCTGGCGAGCGATGGCCGCGGCTACGTGACGGTGGCACCGGGCGGTTCCGTGGAGCTCTGGATCGACAACGTGCTGGTGCCCGAAGCACTTTCCGAAAGCGGAAGCGTGGAGGTGCAGGCCGGGGTTTCCAAGCTCTACCACAAGTTGGGCACCGCCGAGGAGCAGGTCTCCGGGCCGATCTCGGGCACGGAGACGATGAGCCTGAACGAGACGCCGTACTATGGAACGGCCTCCACCGACAAGGCCAACTATGCCAATGATGAAAGCATCGTGATTTCCGGCCAGGCGCTGCGCCGCTCCGACAACGCGCCGCTGCCGGACACGCCGCTGAATATCGGTTTCGCCAGAGGCGGCTACCGCTGGTACACCAACGTGGTGACCGATGCGGCGGGCGGCTACACGCTGGACTATTCCGTCGAGGATGGAATCGCCGGGCAACTCACGATCTGGGCGGCTCATCCGGACATGGTCGATCGCCTCGACCAGGTCACCGTCGGCATCTACCGCATGTTCGTACTGCCGCGCTTCGGCGATATCCGCATGTCCAAGAACGACACGCTCGACATCAGCCTGCTGCTCTACAACCCGGGCGACGAACCGCTGACGGATATCGGCATGACCGTCCGGGGCTACCGGATGGACGGCACGAACGAGGTGGACATCGCCTCGGTCGACGCCACGCCGCTCTGGGATGCCGGGCTGGAGGTTCCGCCGGACGGGCGGGTCACGGTTCCGCTGCGCCTCCATGCGGATATCGACGCGCCGGACAATGCGGTGATCGAACTGCGCTTCGCTTCGGCGACCTTGGGCGCGGCCGACACCTTCAAGGGCTACATGACCCTGCTCGAAGCCGTACCGGTGGTCGATGTGGTCGAACCGGCATCCGGCTACGTGGATGTGACGGTGAACCGCGGCCAGATCGAGACGCGCACGGTTACCGTGGTGAACCACGGGGTGCGGGATCTCAAGGGAGTCACCATGACCCTGCCGGCTTCGCATAGCTGGATCACGCCCATGTTGCAGCCGGCGGCCGATGGACTGATCCACCTGTCGGATCTGGCGGTTGGCGCGTCGAACACCTTCGATGTCGTCTTTGCGCCGCAGGACGATGTGGCGATGGATCGCTACAGCGATGTCATGGTCATCAGTGGGACCAACCATCCGGGCACCTTCAACGTACCGCTCTATGCGACGGTGAGCTCGGCGGACAAGGGCGATGTGCAGTTCTATGTTCAGAACACGCTGAGCCTGCCGGTGCCCAACGCCACGATCCGCCTGCGCAACCGCCTGCTGGGCACGGAACTGACGCCGCTGCACACCGGGACAAACGGGCTGGTGGTGGCCGAGAACCTCCAGGAGGGGCTCTGGTACTGGCAGGTTTCCGCTCCGGGCCACACGACCCAGGCGGGGTCGGTCCAGGTGGTGCCCGACCAGACGGTCGAGGTTTCGACGCGGCTGGTCAAAAACCTGGTCACGGTGACCTTTACGGTGGTGCCGGTGCCGTTCACGGATCGCTACGAGATCAAGATCGAGCAAACCTTCGAGACGCACGTTCCCGTGCCGGTGCTGGTGGTCACGCCGAGCCTCAAGCGGTTCAATGGAATCGAGGATGGCTTCGGGGCGCGCTTTACCGTCAAGGCCAAGAACCACGGTCTGATCGCGCTCAACGACTTTACGGTCACGGGCGAATCCTACAGCTGGGGCGAAATGCTGCCGCTGATCACCTACCTGCCGCATCTCGACCCGATGCAGGAGGTCGAGATTCCCATCCAGTTCAACTACTATGGCAGTTCTGGCGGGGGTGGCCAAAGCGCGCAGGGGCTTTCGCGCCAAAGCGCCTACTCCAGCTGCGTGGGCGACATGCTTGGTGCCATCAGCAATTTTGCGGACAACCTGCACAAGCTGATCGACCACTTCGCGGGCGGATA
>WFRA01000002.1 GCA_015486775.1 Kiritimatiellales bacterium
CCGAAAAACCGGGTGGTGGGGCATCGGGGCAGCGGGCTGGTGAATACCTATCTCAATGGGGATGGCTCCACCGGGAAGCTGACCTCTCCGCCGTTTGCCATCCAGCGGAAATACATCGTTTTTCTAATCGGCGGCGGTAACCACAAGGGCAAAACCTGCATGAACCTGCTGGTGGACGGCAAGGTGGTGCGCACGGCGGTTGGCCCGGCCTACAAGGACCGGAAGGGGCGCGAAGTGCTCGACTGGAAATCGTGGGATGTCTCTGAGTTCATGGAAAAAAAAGCGGTGATCGAAATTGTCGATGACTATACGGGGCGCTGGGGCCACATCAACGTCGACCAGATTGTGCAATCCGACACGCCGCAGAAGCCGACCTACAAGGAGGACTACTCCTCGCCGGTTCCAAGGTTTACCTTTGCAGGCACCTTGGCCGAACAGGAAAAGCAGTTGGCGGGCAATCCCCTGCTGGCTCGGTTCAAGGTCTCGCGGGAAAAGATGAAGGGCGATCCCCTTCTCCCGCTCTACCACTGGACCGCGCCCGAAAACCGGCTCAACGACCCGAATGGGCTGAGTTTCTGGAAAGGAAGGTGGCACCTGTTCTACCAGGGATACCCGCCGGAATACCCGCGCCAGCACTGGGGGCATGTGGTCAGCGACGACCTAATCCACTGGCGGGATCTCCCCTACGCCATCTATCCCAATCCGGAGCAGGCCTGCTATTCCGGTGCCGCGTTCGTCGAGAAAAACCGTGTGATCGCCATGTACCACGGCACCAAGGTCGGGAGCATGGTCGCCGTCTCGGACGACCCGCTACTGCTCAACTGGAAAAAAGTGTCCGGCAAGGCGGTCATCCCGTTTCCCAAGGATTGGAAAAGTATCGAATACGGTATTTTCGACCCCTGCATCTGGAAGGAGGGCGACACCTACTACGCCCTGACGGCGGGTAGCCGCAACGAGGGGCCGGGCGGCAAGCGCGTGGAGCGGGAGTGGATTCACCGCTCGAAGGATCTGGCGCACTGGGAATACCTGCACCCGTTCCTTGAAGACGACTTCTACGGATTGGTTGGCGACGACGGTGCCTGCCCCTACTTCTGGCCGATTGGGGAAAACGGAAAATATATCCTGCTTCACTTCAGCCACATGTCCGGCGGCAAATACCTGCTCGGCGACTACGACACGCAGCGGCAAAAATTCGTGGTGACCGATGGGGGCGACTTTAACTTTGGCCCCTACGGGCCGTCCGGGCTGCACGCACCCTCGGCGACCCCCGACGGCAAGGGTGGCGTGGTTGCCATCTTCAACATGAACGAGGGGCTGAAGCACAAGGGATGGAACGGCATCATGACCCTCCCCCGCCGCCTGACACTGGACGAGTCGGACGACATTGCCCCGCTCCGCCAGGAACCGGCAGGCGACTACGCCTCGCTGCGCTACGGCCTCCAATCATTGGAAAACCTTTCCCTTCCCGCGAACCAGGAAATCGTCCTGCCGAAAATCCAGGGCAACGCCATGGAGCTGGAGGCGGAGATCGACTGCGCAAATTCCCAGGCATTGGAACTTTCCGTCCTGCGCGCGCCCAACGCCGAAGAGGTCACCCGCATCGTCTTCTATCCCCACCGCGGCTATCCCTGCCGGGAATATACCGACCAGCGTTCCAGAAAACGCTACAGCGTCGTTTCGATCGACACCTCCCGCTCCTCCATCCGCCCCGATGCCAAGTCGCGTCCACCGGAAAGTGCACCGGTCTATCTGGAAGATGGCGAAACGCTCAAGCTGCATGTCTTTATCGACAAAAGCGTGGTGGAGGTTTTTGTGAACGGCAGGCAGGCGCTGGCCGTGCGGGTCTATCCCGAGCGCAAGGACAGCCTCGGCGTTTCGCTGCGCTCGCAGGGAAAACCAGCCACGCTCAAGTCGCTCAAGGCCTGGCAGATGAAGGGGATCTATTAATACTATTTTATTGTGGATCACGAATCACGCGAATCGCACGAATGGGGAAGAGTGTTGGAAAGTAAGTTTTATAGATTCGTGCGATTCGCGTGATTCGTGATCAGAAAAATACATGCTTCCGGCTCTGTTGGATTGGTCGTTGAACTCCTTTCCCAGAGTGTTTGGGGATGGTCCGCCAAGAAATAGAGGATGATCGAGACGAAGATGGAAAAAACTAAAAAACCTGTTGTGGTCGGTATCGGTGAGTTGCTTTGGGATCTGTTTCCCGATGGAGACCGGCTTGGCGGTGCTCCGCTTAATTTTTGCTATCACGCGCAGCAGCTCGGCGCGAAAGGCATTCCGGTCAGCGCGGTGGGGCGCGATGAACTGGGACAGGATCTCCGCCAGGCCCTGTATGAAAAAGGCATTGCCGACCAGTTTGTGGAGACCGTGTCGCGCCACCCGACCGGAACGGTCTCCATTGCTTTGGATCCAGATGGGAAGCCCGCCTACACCATCCACGAACCGGTGGCCTGGGACGCGCTCTCGCATGCCGATTCACTCACCCGACTCGCACGGCGCACCGATGCCGTCTGCTTTGGTTCCCTCGCACAGCGGAGCGAGGCTTCGCGAAAAACCATCCATGCTTTTTTGCAGGCAACCTCCAATGCCGCCCTACGCATTTTCGATGTCAACCTCCGGCAGGATTTCTACTCGAAGGAAATCATCGACGAATCGCTCCGGCTCGCGAACATCTTGAAACTGAGTGACGAAGAACTCCCGGTGCTGGCAAAAATGTTCAGGCTCTCCGGATCGGTGGCGGAGCAGCTCGAAGTATTGCGGGAGCGGTTTGGATTGCGGCTCGTCGCCTACACGCGCGGCGCGGCGGGCAGCTTGCTGCTTTCGCCGGACGAAGTTAGCGACCATCCCGGATGCCCGGGCGATGCGATCAATAGCGTCGGCGCGGGCGATGCGTTCACGGCAGCGCTCTGCATGGGGTTGCTGAATGGAGACAACCTGGACGAAACCAACGAACACGCCAACCGCGTGGCCACCTTTGTCTGCTCGCAGGACGGGGCAACGCCGATTTTGCCGGAGTCTTTGATCTCTGGCCGCGAAGGAGCGCAGAAAACGCAAAAGCTGTGCGAGGTTGAAAAATGATTTTTCAATACACAGGTTCATCGAATGTTTTTATGGCGAGGCTCCTGATTTCAAGATCCTTTGCCCCACGCATCTCAAATATATCAGCAACGAATGTAGGAAAAGCAACGAATCCATTTGCCCGTAATATTCGTTGCTACTTGCTCCTCCTGTGCTGAAGATTTTGTCACACCGGAATAGAGGAATTAATTCGTTTTCCGAAAAACAGTTACCCCGAGATTCACCACTAAATCCTACGAAGAACCAATACGCATCACGAAATACGCAAATACGCAGTACGCAGTACGCAGTACGCAATACGAATTACGCATCACAGGAGAAAACATGCATAACAAAAAACTGTTTTTCTGGGCATTGACCTCGGCCCTGGCCGGGTTCCTTTTTGGATTCGACACCGTGGTGATTTCCGGTGCCGAGCAAACCATCCAGACCCTGTGGGGTCTCGATAGCACGCTACACGGGCTGGCAATCAGCATGGCGCTGTGGGGTACGGTACTCGGTTCGCTGGTCGGTGGCTGGCCAACGGAAAAGCTGGGGCGCAAAAAAACCCTGCTCTCGATCGGCATCCTCTACTTTGTCTCCGCCGTCGGCTCGGCCTATGCGCCGGAGGTCTACTCCTTCATGATCGCCCGCTTCATCGGCGGGCTGGGGGTCGGCATCTCCACCGTCGCCGCCCCGCTCTACATTTCCGAGATCGCTCCGCCGAAAGATCGCGGCAAGCTCGCCGGCATGTTCCAGTTCAACATTGTCTTCGGCATCCTGATCGCCTTCCTCTCCAACGCCCTGCTTGCCGGGATCGGTGAAAACGCCTGGCGCTGGATGCTCGGTGTCGAGGCCTTCCCCGCCCTCATTTACACCCTCCTCTGCTTCGGTCTTCCCGAAAGCCCGCGCTGGCTCATCACCCACGGCAATGACCGCCGGGGCGGCATCGCCATCTTCCGCCGCATCAACCCGGATTCCACCGACGCGGAACTCAATGCGCTGGCCGACGAAGTCGCGGCATCGGTCAGCCACACCGACCACGCCGAAAAATTCTTTACCCGCCGCCTGCTCAAGCCGATCTCGCTGGCCTTTTTCATCGCCTTCTTCAACCAGCTTTCCGGCATCAACGCCATCCTCTATTTTGCGCCGCGCATCTTTGCAATGACCGGTCTGGAGGAATCCGCCGCGCTGCTGCAATCCGTCGGCATCGGCATCACCAACCTAATCTTCACCTTTGTCGGCCTGTGGCTGATCGACCGGCTTGGCCGCCGCACGCTGCTCTTTATCGGCTCCTTCGGCTACATCGGCTCGCTGGGCCTCTGCGCCTGGGCGTTCTCTACCGAAAACTTTGCGATTGTCCCCGCCTGCATCTTTGCCTTCATCGCCGCGCACGCCATCGGACAGGGGGCGGTGATCTGGGTATTCATTAGCGAAATCTTCCCCAACCGCAACCGCGCCGCCGGCCAGTCGCTCGGCAGTTTTACCCACTGGACCTTCGCCGCCCTGCTCACCCTCTTCTTCCCGAAGATGGTCGAGGCCTTTCCCCCATCCGCCATTTTCGGCTTCTTCTGCTTCATGATGGTGCTGCAGCTTCTTTGGGTGAAGTTTTTCGTTCACGAGACCAAAGGCATTCCCCTCGAAGAGATGCAAAAAAAGCTGGGAATCGAGTAGGTTACGTAGGTTGACGCGAAGCGAGCCGGTAGGCAACCTCCGCTTCGACTCTCCCGTGCGGCTCAAGACGAGGCGGAGCCTCATCCTACTTCTCGACTAACTTCCCCGTGCGGTTCAAGACGAGGCGGAGCCTCATCCTACTTCCTCGCAGCGGCGCTACGTGGCCTCCTTCAGGAAGCCGCTGGCAAATTTATGCAGAACGCTCCGGATCAGGGTCTGGTAGGGAATGCCATCCCGGGCCGCCCGCCGTTGCAGGGCGGACAGGTCGTTTTCCGAAATCCGTATGTTGATCTTGCGGTTTTTCCGCATCGTGTGGCGGGCGACTTCCTGAAAATCGGTTTTTGATTCCGCGGCCACAAGCGATCCGCTCTCGAACGCATCCAATATTTCGCTCTCGTATTCATCCAGAACCACTGGTTTTTGTTTTTCAGCCATTTTTTCCTCCAAGATATTTCCGGGTTGCCTTCCTGCTCGGAATGATTGTTTTTAGAAAATATTCCTGTTCATTTTCGACATATGGAACCATGTGCGCATATCCATCCAAATCGACAATGAGTGTTCGCTGGTTTGGATATTTCTCCTTGTTTGGGTGCTCGACATCGATAACCCGGCACCCCGACTCTATTCTCTCCACGATTTCTTCGAATGTAACTCCTCGCTCCCGCGCGAGAATCCCATTCTTTTCCACATTCCACCGAAAAACTTTCATTGGCGAAAAGTATGGCATTGGAGAGACAATGTCAACCCCCGCCCGGAACCGGAAACAACTGGAGACGTGGACTAGGAATCGCCCGATCAGCATCGGCATTCCATCTGAAATATTATTCGAGAGTTTCTTTGGTGGATTGGCGGCGCGGCTTTGCTAGTGTGCCGCTGGAAATTAAACAACTTGCCGCGGTAGGTTTAAACAGAGGGGAAGAGGGGATGAAACGGATTTTGATGGGATTGCTGGTCGGCGTATTGGGGGCGAATGCTTTGGCTGGAGCGGCAAACAAGGTGGTCTCGGTGGATACGCCGAACAGCTCGCTGGTCTTCATGGTGGACAAGGAGGGGTTCCTGCTCCACCGCTATTTCGGGGAGCACCTCGATACACCGGAGGCGGTGGTGGATTTCGTCTTCTCCGATCAGCGGCGCCATTCCATCTTCGAGGCACCCTCGGTCTTTGGCGGATACTATGGCGGCGAGCCGGCCGTGGCGGCCACCCATGCCGACGGCAACATGACCACCGACCTGCGCTTCCAAGGTTCGGAAACTAAGAAGATCGATAGCAATATTGTCGAGACCCGCATCCAGATGAAGGATGCCGCCTATCCGTTTTTCGTCACCTTTGTATACCGCGCCTATCAGGCGGAGGACATCATCACCTGCAAGGCCATCTATGAAAACCGGGAGGAGGGTTCGGTGGTGCTCAAGCGCTTCGCCTCGTTCGATCTGGCCATGCCCGGCACCGAATATTGGCTGACCCGCTTCTACGGCGATTGGGCCGCTGAGATGCGCCTAGACGAAAAGCCACTGGCCCACGGCATTACGATCATCGACTCCAAGAAGGGAGTGCGCACATCGCAGAACGACAATGCCTCGTTCATGCTGGCACTGAGCCATCCGACACAAGAGGAGGAGGGAGCGGTGATCGGCGGGGCGCTGGCCTGGTCGGGCAACTACCGCATCTGCTTCGAGCTGGATGTGCGCAACACGCTCCACCTCAACGCGGGGATCAATCCGTTCGAATCGGAATAC
>WFRA01000003.1 GCA_015486775.1 Kiritimatiellales bacterium
GTGTATAAGAGACAGGGCCAGTTGCTGACTGACCAGCCGATCCAGGCGGAACCCCTGCATATACCGACCCATATCCTCCACAACGCCGTCGAAAAGATCTATAGCCTTGGTGTATCCGGAAAACTCGTCTAGATTGCCGCTGCTCATGGATTGCCCTCGTTGATTGCGGCAATATCGCACTCGCCGTCGACGACGGACACCCGCCACTTGCCTCTCTCCACCTGCCACTGGCCACCCCTCGCCACCTGCCCCTCGCCACTCGCCACTTTTACCCTCGCCTCGACGGGCGTTTCGAGTTCGATCTCGAATCCGGATGCCGTCTTTTTCCAATGGATGGAAATGCGGCCTTGGGGCGACTCGAAGGAGGCTTCGACAAAGTCGAAGCGATCGGTGAGGCCGGGCGAAACTTCCAGGGTCCGGAAGCCGGGCGATCCGGCTTTGATACCGGCGAGCGACTCGAACATCCATTCGCAGACCGCGCCGAAGGCATAGTGGTTGAAAGAGTTCATGGAAACATCGCCGAAGCCGTTTTCGTGCGACCAGCTGTTCCAGCGTTCCCAGATGGTGGTGGCACCGTTGTTCACCTCGTAGAGCCAGGAGGGATAGTCCTCGTTCAGCAGCAGCTGCACGGCAAGGTTGTGGTGGCCGCACTTGCTGAGCGCGGGGCAGAGATAGCCCACGCCAACAAAGCCGGTGGTGAGGTAGCCATTATTTCGGCGGACATTTTCCGCGAGGTCGGCCGCCGCTAGGGAAAGCGGCTCGCCCTCGAGCAGCTCCATCGCCACCACTAAGGCGTAGGCCGTCTGGGTCTTGACCGCCAGATGCCCGGCGGCATCGACAAACTTTTCGATGAAAAGCGTCCTGGCCTGTTCCTCCAGCCCGGCGAAGCGCCGCACCTCGTCCTCTTTGCCGAGGGCGGCGGCCATCTCCTTCATCAGGCGGCAGTCGTAGAGCCGGTAGGCGTGGCCAATGAATTCGTTGGGCGTTTCGCTCTCCACGCTGAGCCAGTCGCCGTAGGACTGGGCGTCGGAACCGTTGTGGATGTTGCCCTCGGTGAAGAGGAAATCCATGTAGCGGCACATTTCGCTCCACCAGCGTTCGGCAAAGCGGATTTCGCCGTAGGTTCGCCAGAGCATGTAGGGGCAGACAATGCCGGCATCAGCCCAGGCGGAGTGGCCGTGGCCCAGCCGCCCGAGGGACGGGGCAATGTCGGGATAGGCGCCGTCGGCGCGCTGCGCGTCGTGCAGATCCTGGAGCCACTTGTCGAAAAACGCCCGCACATCCGCCAAGAAAGTGGCCGACTTCATGAAGATCTGGGTGTCGCCGGTCCAGCCCAGGCGCTCGTCGCGCTGGGGGCAGTCGGTCGGCACGTCGAGATAGTTGCCCCGGAAGCCCCACTGGATATTGGAAAAGAGCCGGTTCACCTTTTCGTCCGAACATTGGAAGGTGGCCGTCTCCTCCAGCGCCGACATCCACACCACGCCCGTCACCGCATCGGTTCCGGGTTCCGACGGCAGGCCGGAAAGTTCCACATAGCGGAAGCCGTGGAACGTGAAAGAGGGTTGCCAAACCTCCTCGCCGCCGCCCTTGGCGATGTAGCGGTCGACTGCCTTGGCAGTACGCAGGTTTTCGGTGTAGAGCGAACCGTCGGCCTTGAGCATTTCGCCGTGGCGAAGCACGACCTCCGTCCCGGCGGGCACATCGACCCGCAGGCGAACCACGCCCACCATGTTTTGCCCCAAGTCGAAAATGTAGGTGCCGGGATGCGGCTCGGAAACGCTCTGCGCGGGCAGCTCGGCCACCGTGCGCACCGGAGTGCCCGGATAGGGTTGCACCGTTTCGGGCAAGCGTTCGTTTTCGTCGATCAGCGCAACCGGCACCCACTCCCCGTCATCGAATCCCGGGGCGTCCCAGCCCGGCAGCTCCAAGCGGGCGTCGTAGGTTTCGCCCATCAGCAGATCCGACCGCACCACGGGGCCGCTCTCCGTGCCGCGCCACGAGGGATCGGTCCGGATCGTCTCGCCGGAGCCGTCGGCATATTCAATCTCCAGCACGCAGGAAAACCAGGCATCATGGCCATAGTATCCCTTGTCCCCGAAGGGACCGAAGAATCCGGCAAACCAGCCCGGAGCAACCAGGCCACCCAGCACATTCTCCCCTTGCCGCAAGGAGGCGGCCACATCGTAGCGGTGGAAATAGACGCGCTTGCGGTAGTCGGTCCAGCCGGGAAGCAAATGATCCTCTCCCACCTTATCGCCATTGATCCGCGCCTCGCAAACCCCTAGCGCCGTGACCCGTAGCGTGGCCGAGACAACCGGTTTTCCGATCTCGAAGGATTTGCGCAGTAGCGGCGCGCCGTCTCGCCATCTAACGCGAATCCACTCGCCAGACCAGCAGTCCAGCCCATCCTCTTTCAACCCCTCGTCGAAATCCATTTTTTCTCCCCGATCAAAACACAAAACGCGGTTTTTTCGCGAGAACCGCCGCCTTGTAAACAGTGTCATCTATAGCTGTTCACCCGCCCGCCTGTCACGAGTTTTCTCAAAAACCTTTGTGCCGACCTGCCGCCCGCCCCGCTTTTCCGGCCGCCTCTCAAGGGATTTTCGCCAGCAGCTCCCCGGCGGGAATCCCGGCTTCGCGCAGGGCGGCGATGCTTTCGGAGCGCTGGCGCTTGGAAAGCTTCCGACCCTTGGAGTCGGTCAGCAGCGCGTGGTGCAGGTAGTCCGGCGGGGCATGTTCCAGTGCTTGGAAAAGCCGGATCTGCCGCCCCGTGCTGGCCAGAATGTCCGCGCCCCGGACAACGAGATTGATGCCGTGGCGGATATCGTCGCAGACGCAGCAAAACTGATAGGTCCACTGGCCGTCGCGGTCGCGTAGCGAAAAATCGCCGCACTGACTTTCCGGAGATTGGATGCGGTCGCCCATCTCCAGATCGCGGAACTCCACCGCGCCGGGCGGAAGACGGAAGCGCACCGTGTTTCCAACCAGCGGAAGATTCTTTTTTGCGCAGGCGCCGTCGTAGCGGAGTTCGCCCCCCGCCCACGCCTGCCGTGCCTGGATCTGCTTGCGGCTGCATTCGCAGCCGTAGACCAGCCCTTTTTCCGCGAGGAAATCCAGCGCCTCCCCGTAGAACGCCCCGCAGTCGCTCTGCCGGTAGGGCGAGGGGTGCGGGGCGTGCCCCGCCGAGATTCCAAGATCCGGAACAAAGCCCAGCCACTCCATGTCGGCCAAGATGGCCGGTTCGTATTCGGGCCGGCTGCGCGAGAGATCGTGATCCTCCATCCGGCAGACCACCTCCCCGCCCCGCGCGCGCGCCTCGCCCCAGACCCACCCCATATGCAGAACGTGCCCGAGGTGCAGGTAGCCGGTGAGGCTGGGCGCAAAGCGTGTGCGGGTCTTCATAATGTCCTGCAAGCGGCGATGAAAGCCTCGACCTTGGCGAGATCCTTTGCGCCGGGTTCCATCTCGACCCCGGAGCTGACATCGACGCCCCAAGGTTGAACTTGCCGGATGGCACCGGCCACGTTTTCGGGGGTCAAGCCGCCGGCCAGCAGGATGGGCGTTTTCTGGGATCGAACCATTTCGCGCGCCTTGTTCCAGTCGCAGACCTGCCCGGTTCCGCCGATGGTTTTGGGGTCGTATGAATCCAGAAGGAGACGGTTCCAGTTGAAACCTGAAACCTGAAACTTGAAACTTGAATGAAGCTCTTCGGGAGAAAGGGCGCGCCAGAATTCCAACCCTTGGAAGTCGGCGCGATCAATCTTCCAATCGCTGGAAACGCGATGGAGCTGGAGCACGTCGAGGCGGGCGGTGGTGGCGGCATGGCGCAGCTCGGCCTCGGAGGGGTCGACAAACACGCCGACGCGCAAAATACCGGGCGGGGTTTCCCACTGGCCGACGGTTTCGGGGGCGACATGGCGCTTCGATTTTTTCCACTGGACAAAGCCGAGGGCATCGGGCCCTAAAGCAGAAATCCGCTCCAGATCAGATCTGGAGCAGATTCCACAGATTTTCACGAATGGGCTCATCACCTATTCGGCGGCATCCAGTTCGAGTTCGGCAATGTCTTCAGCGATCTCGGCGGCCGCTTCGAGCGCCATCTGCTTGCGCTCGTCCGCATCCATATTGAAGAGCGGGTTCTGGCCGTCGGCCCAGACGATTTCGATGTCATCGATGCCGGCAAAGCCGAAGGCGGAACGAACCTGGGTGCTCAGCGCGTCACGCTCGTCGCCCTCCTTGTAGACCCCGCCGGAAGCCACCAGCAGCACGATGCTCTTGATCTTGTGCAGGGGCTTGACCCCCTCTTCGGCGCTGATGGAAAAGGTCAGCCCGGGGGAGAGCACCTGATCCATCCACGCTTTCATGATGGCCGGGACGGTGCAGTTCCACATGGGCATGGTGAGCACCAGCACATCGGCGGCGTTGAAGGCTTCGGTCTGCCTTGCGGCATAGTTCATCGCCATCTCCTCGGCCTTGGAGGGCTCGTAAGACTCGTCCATCACCGGATACCATGTGCGCTTGTAGAGCTCGTAGGAGTAGAACGGGGGCTTTTCGTCGTAGAGGTCGGTGTTGACCAGCTCAACATCGGACCTGAGCTCGATCAGCTTCCCAAAAAAGGCGGCGGCCAGTTGCTTGGAAACCGACTCGTCGGTCGGCTTCGGGTTCGCGCATACATGCAAAACATTCATTCTATGGACTCCTTGTCAAATTAACGCCCTAAGCGGCTTTTTTCCCAAATCAAAGAGGGGGTTATAGCCTAAAAGACCGGGGCGGTAAAACCAATAACCCACAAAAGACCGCCGGGGAGGATCAGCCTTCGAGCGAGATGAGCATCGGTTCCTCGATGGCCTCGACGATCCAGCGGAGGAAGCGCGCGCCGTCGGCGCCGTCGATGATGCGGTGGTCGTACGAAAGCGACAGCGGCATGCGCAGGCGCGCACATGCCCCGTCGGAACTTCCAATGCATGGATCCATGATGGCGCGGCTCACGCCGAGGATCGCCACTTCGGGCGAATTGACGATGGGCGTGAAGAACGAGCCGCCAATGCCGCCGAGGTTGGTGATGGTGAAGGTGCCGCCCTGCATATCAGCCAAGCCAATCTGCCCGGCGCGAGCCTTCTTCGAGATCGCCCCCAGATCCTGCACAATCTCGACCATGTTTTTCTGGTCGGCATCGGGAATGAGGGGAACCATCGGGCCCTTTTCGGTATCGACGGCAATACCGATATTGTAAAAATCCCTGTAGAGGATCTCGGCCTTTTCGGGGTCGATGCTGCAATTAAGTTGGGTGACACCTTGAGCGCCGCCCATACAAGGTTGAGCATCTCGCTTGACCTCCACCCATTAAACAAGCGGA
>WFRA01000004.1 GCA_015486775.1 Kiritimatiellales bacterium
ATGTAGGGCAGGGGGGCGGACTGCTTTTCGTGCCAGCTCTGTTCGACGGCCTGAGCCAGGGGCTTGCCGGGATAGTTGACGCGGTGGGGCTTGTCGCGGAAGAGCGGGCCGAGCCCGTAGACGATGCCGTAGGCGATGGTGAAGGTGGCCGACATCAGCACCATCGCCACGAGGATCGCCCGGGGGTGGAGCTCCATCCGAAAGCGGGGAACAAACCAGAGACCCACCCCCAGCGCCATTGGCGCCGCCCACATGGTGACGGGTTCCATGCCGGTGGCCAGCGAGAGGGCGGCAACGGCAAGATAGGCGCCCATGGCCATGCCGCAGCTGCCGGGGATTTTTTCGGGCTCGTCGGCGGATTTGATCCGGCAAAAGAGGGCGGTCAGGATCAGCGGAGCCAGGATCGCGGCTTGGGTGAACAGGAATTCCAAGGGATTCCAGAGGTGCTGCCACCAGTGGACGGGATCGGTTCCGCCGCGTTTCAATCCGTAGGTGAGGGTGATCCAGTCGTGCTCTTTCATCCAGACCAGATGGGGCAGGAAGATGATCAGGGAGACGACTCCCGCAAGGTAGAGCCCGGGGCTTTTCAGGGCTTGCTTGAGTTCGCCCCGGCCCAGCCAGGCGAGGAAGAGCGGGGGAAGCATGAAGAGCGCGAGGTATTTTCCCAGTGCCCCCAGGCCGACGCACAGCCCCAGGCCGATCCAGGGCAGCAGGCGTTTGCGCTCCACGGCCGCGATCCCGAAATACCATCCCCAGGCCCAGAAGGGCATCTGGATATAGTTCACGTTGAATTCGGGGCTGATGTATTGGAAGAAATAGATGGTGTCGAACAGCAGCACGGCAACCATCGACTGCCGGGCGCCGAGCTTGAGCCGGCGACCGAGGTGGTAGATGCCCAGCCCCGCCACCACGATGCAGAGCTGGCTGAGGAAGTAGAGCCCGGCATCGCCCATCAGGTGGGTGAACAGCTCCGCTGCCCAGGCGCTTAGGGGCGGATGCTTGTCGTAGCCCCACTGCCACTGCGAACCCCACATCACCGCCTCGACGCTATCGAGCGGCAGACAGGTGTTGCACGCGCGGGGGAGCAGCGTCCAGACCACAAGGTGGTAGAGCGACCAGAGGCCAAGCAGGCGCGAGGGGGTGTCCAGGATGCTGGATTGTGTTTTCATTCTATTAATTCCGAGTAGATCGACAGTTCCGTTCCGGTCATGCGCTCCATGCTTAAAATTTCCGCTATGGATTCACACAGAAACAACTGATCTTGATTTCAGGATTCTTTACGTGATGCCTTATGTCGGTTTTTGGCAAATCGCGGATTAGGTTTGTTGGGGGCTGGGTAGAAAACCACACCGTTCCGATCGATGTGGGCGATTAGGTCGGGGTTGTTTATCTGGGACAAAATGGATAGGTCAATCATCCATGGCAGCAGCAGGTCGTCGAGGTCGTTGTCGATTCGGAGCAGGAGGGTCGGATCGAGTGCATGGCCGACAAGCGTGAGGTCGATATCAGATCCGTTCCGGAAAGTCCCCTTGGCTCTGGAGCCATACAGGATGGCTTTTTCTACTTCCGGATAGCTGGCAAGTACGGTGCGTATTTTTTCTGCAGCGGAGTTGGGTAGGCCGTGATCTATCATTCCGTCTCCGCCAATTTTTGGAGCTCCTGTTGAAGTTGGACGAGTTCATCGGCATAGTCGGTTGATATCTTGGAAAAGATTTTTTCCGCAATCTCTTCTTCATAGGTGTGGGAGGACTGGTTGCGGCTTTTGATCATATCCATCCAGACCTCTCCGTTCCTCAAGATGCCTAGCTGAAAAGCTTGTCTCGTTGCATCTTTGGAGCCATAGATCTCCGTGTTTCCCCGGCTTTCAAGCAGATCCTTCAGGGTTTTCCACGCCAGTTCGTGAGTGAACTCAAAAGCCTGGATCGTGCCCTGTTTTTCCAAGTCGGACAAAGGCCGCTGTTTTTCCAGGTCCACCGCGCCTTTTAGGCGTTTGAGCGCTTTGGAATAATTTGCGAAACGCTGTATCCATCGAATGTCAGAGTCCATTTTCAGTATCTCCTGCAAGTTCGCGATAGACTGCCAGTTCGGATTCGGTCATGTGCTCCAAGCTGAAATCTCTACCAATGTGTTCGCGCATGTTGGAAAATCCAAGTTCCAATGCCTGGAAAATCCGCTCCGCCAGCTCCCGATAGTTTTGGGGTTCGAAGAAGAGGCCGTTTTCGCCATCGAGAACGATGTCGAGCGCGCCGCCGTGGGCGGTGGCGATGACGGGGGTGTCCATGGCCAGCGCCTCGGCGATGGTGCGGCCAAAGGCTTCGGGCTTGAAGGAGGTGGCGGAGACGACCAGGTCGCTCAGGGCATGGATTTCGCGCACGTTGGACTGCGATCCGGCAAAGCAGATGTTTGCTCCCAGCTCCTGCGCCAGTTTTTCCAATGATTGGAAATAGGCCTGCTTGTCGTGCCGCGCGCCGCCGACCACGAGACCGGCCACATCAGGGCGCTTTCGCTGGACGGTGGCCAGCGCACGGATAAAGTCGTCGATCCCCTTGAGCTCGGTGATGCGCCCGATGGTGGAGACGATGGTTTTCCCTTCCAACCCGTGCTCCTGCTTGAAGAATTGGATAAAGGCGGAGTCGATACGGGCGGGATCGAAGTAGTCCATGTCGATCCCGCGCGGGACGTAGCGGAGTTTTGATTCGTCTATCGTGTAGTTCTTCAGGATGTATTCTTTGACGGCGGAACTGGGATAGATGACGCGGTCGCCCCGGGTCATGATTTCGCTGTACCTGCCGACGGAGTTGAAGCCGTGGACGGTGGTGACGAAGGGGATCTTTAATTTTTTGTTGGTGAACCAGGCGAGCCAAGCGGGCACGCGGCTACGAGCGTGGAGGATGTCGGGACGTAATGCGTAGAGCGTATTGCGTAATTGGCGAGTTCGGACAGGGACGGAGAGGGGGTTCTTCGAGCAGACATCGAGCGTGATGTGCCGCCCTCCATCGTTTCCAATGGCTGGAACCTGGGAGCCGCCGGCGGAGATGACCGTGCTTTGGTGGCCGCGTTTCACGAACTCGCGGTTGATTTCCACCACGCCGCGTTCGACGCCGCCTTGGTTTAGTTCGGGCAATATCTGGACGATGTGCATGGAGATTTTTTTAGATATCGAGTGTCATGGATGAGCTGCCTGGGGTTGATTGGGCATCAAGCCAAGAGGAAAATTGCCGCCATGGAATGGCCTGGTTTCTGTGGGGAAGAGCCACCGGACTCTCCGTTTGGCAAACAAGCAATCCGTCTTCAATCCGGTATTCCTTTTCCGCGATTTTCCGGAATTGGTTCAGCGGTGTCGTAAAGGCTGGTTTCGGCGTGGTGCTTTTTTTGATTTCAACCGGATGGAGCATGGAGCCGTTCTGGACAAGGAGGTCGATCTCCAGCCCGTCGTGGGAGCGCCAGAAAAAAAGGTCTGGCTTTTTGCCCCGGTTGAAGAAGTGCTTTACGGCTTCGATGACGATGAACCCTTCGAAAAATTGTCCGCCCATGCTTCCTGCCAGCAGGCTATCAGGAGAGGGTTGATGCGTTAGGTAGGCGGCCAATGCGGAATCCATAAAATAGAGTTTCGGGCTTTTTACCACCCGCTTTCCGAGATTGCTGTGGAAGGGGGGAAGCAGGAATAGCAGGTAGCACGATTCCAGCAGGGCGATCCATTTCTTTACGGTGGCGACCGCCACCCCGCTTTCGCGGGAGAGCGAGGCCATGTTCAGTTCCTGCCCATGGCGGGCGGCGCAGAGTTTCACGATGGTTTCAAACGAGTGCAGATCGACAATGTTTCCAAGTTGCCGGATATCCCTTTCCAGATAGGTTTGCAAATAGGAAGAAATCCATAAGTCCCGCTTTTCGGGGTGGAGCGCCGGTTCGGGATAGAAGCCTTTCCATAGCACCTCTTCCAGACAATCGTTGGAATCTATTTCGGCGTAGCAAAAGGGAGCCAAGTCCAGCAGCACAGCGCGACCGGCCAGCGATTCCCCGATGTTTTTCATCAGATGAAATTGCTGGGAGCCGGTCAAGATCCATTGTCCGGGAACCCGGTGGCGATCCACCTCCATTTTTATGTATTGCAACAGGTGGGGAACATATTGGATCTCATCCAGGACGGTACCGGTCTCGTTTCTCGATGATTGGATAAATCCTGCTGGATCGCTGGTTGCAAAGTCGCGCTGAATGGGGTCGTCGAAGGTTACATAGCGGTAGTTTTTGAGTTCGTTCTGCAAAAAGGTGCTCTTTCCGGTCTGGCGCGCGCCGGTCAATACACAGACGGGAAACAGGGCGCGTGCTTTTTGGAATATCTGGCTTATATTGCGTTTTATGTACATGTAACTTACTTGTGGTTAATTGTTTGACAAAACACTATCTTGTGTTTTGGATTTGTCAATGAATTCTTTGCGTTTCCGTTGGACGTTATTCGGCGGCTTGGGCTGGCGAGGTTTCCGAAAACTGCATGTCGTGGAAATATTTGTATTTTCCGGCTTTTTCCAGTAGCTCGGCGTGGGTGCCCTGCTCGACGATTTTGCCTTTATCCATGACGACGATGGTGTCGGAGTGGACGATGGTGGAGAGGCGGTGGGCAATCACGAGGACGGTGCGGTTCTTCATGAGCTCGTTTAGGGCAATTTGAACCAGGCGTTCGCTCTCGTTGTCGAGCGCGCTGGTGGCCTCGTCGAGGATGAGAATGGGTGGATTGCGCAGGAGGGCGCGGGCAATGGCTACGCGCTGAGCCATGCCGCCGGAGAGCAGGGCGGCCTGTTCGCCAATGACGGTGTCGTAGCCGTGCTCGAGCTCGGTGATGAATTGGTGCGCGTTGGCGCGTTTTGCCGCATCTTCGATCTGCTCCCGGGTCGCCCCCTTGCTTCCGTAGGCAATGTTTTCCGCAACGCTTCGGTTGAAGAGGATGGTGCGCTGCGTGACGATGCCGATCTGTCGGCGGAGCGACTGCAGGGTGTAGTCGCGAATATCTTTTCCGTTGAGTTCGATCCTTCCCTCGGTGACATCGAAGAAGCGTGGAACGAGGTTGACGAGGGTTGTTTTCCCGGCACCGGAGCTCCCGACAAAGGCGACGGTTTGGCCGGCCTCAATATCGAGGTTGATCTTTTCGAGAACGGGTGTCTTATCGTACGAAAAACCAACCTGCTTGAATTGGATCTGTTTTATTTCGCCGTTGAACTCAACCGCATTGGCTCGGTCTTGAATGGTATTTGGAGTTTCCAGGATTTCAAATACCCGTTCAACGCTGGGGAGCGCCCGGCTGACGCGCATGTGCAGCTGGCTCAGTTTTTTTGCGGGTTTGTACATGTTGACCATCGCCGCGCCAAAGACCACCAAAACCCCCAGCGGGAGTTGGGTGGTGTAGGCGTAGACAACGATCGCCGCGAGTCCAATTGCGGAAACCCCCGTCATCAAAGGTTCGCTCAGCGAGTTTCCGCGCGCTTGGCGCATGGTCATTTTGAAGATGGTGCGGTTGAAATGGTTGAAGCGTTCGTTCTCCTCTTCCTCCATCTGGAACGCCTTCACCACAATCGCTCCGCCAATCGACTCCTGCACCACCGACAGCATGTCGGAGGTGCCCTCCTGGCCCTTTTTCGAGGCCTTTCGGATGCGCCGACTAATCATGGCAATCGGCGCAATGCAGAGCGGGAAAACCACCAGCGCCATGATCGACAGCTTCCAATTGGCCCAAAACATGACACCGATCGATCCAATGAGCGTGAAGGGGGAGCGAATGGCATCGGCCAGAACATTGGAGACCAGCCCGGTAAGCACGGCGGTGTCGCTCGTGATTCGGGTAATCAGCTCGCCCGCCCGGCTCTTCGTGAAAAACTGCATGGGCAGGGCATGGATATGCTTGAACAAATCCATCCGCAAATCGGCCACCACCCGGTTACCGACCCACTCCACAAAATATTTGCCGATAAAAAAGATGATTCCCTGAAGGATGGCCACTGCAGGAAGAACGGCAATGGCTCTGATCACCTGCTCCAGCGCCAGCTTCGTTGTGTCGTTCGACATCTGCGGAAACATCGACCCCATATGCATGTTGTCGCCCGAGATAAGGCCAATCGACCACCCCAGCGCCGCGATGAGCGCGGAGGTGGTGGCACCATAGAGGATGCCCATGAGGATGCCGACGCCCAGCCGTAGGCGGTAGGGTTTGACATAGGGCAGCAATTGCTTGAGCTGCCCGTGGCCGGACGAATCTTGTTTTTTCGAATCCATAAAGGTGCTCTCTCTCCGTCGAAATTGCAGACCAAGCTACAGCAAAATCTTGGCGAAAGCAAACGGCTTAACCGGATAGTCGGCGATATGGTTTAAATTCCTGCATTAATTCGGTTGACGGCAGAACGCGTTTCCGTATACTCCGCGCTTCAAATTTACGGCGACTTAGCTCAGTCGGTAGAGCAGCGGATTGAAAATCCGCGTGTCCCCAGTTCAATTCTGGGAGTCGCCACCACTTCAAACCTTTAGCTCAAAATGAGTTGGAGGTTTTTTTTGTTCCCGTATTCCGGCCTCTCTCCAATTTTAGACAGGAACAAAGGCAGATTTTAGCCGCAATCTATTCCGGTTTGATGTTTGACAGGTGGCGGGTGTTCAAGTAGATTGGAACGATTATTTCTGAATAATAATTCTGCGCATCAGGCGAGCCGTTCCAGCGGTTGGAAGGGCGGGTTGCACCGTGTGCGCTACGAAAAAGAGGAGTCGGCAGATGGCAATGGGATTGTTTAAGTTTTTGAAACCCGCACCGGATGTACCACGCATTGAGGATGAGGGGGAAATGCGGAAAACCTATAAATACTGGCGATTCCGCTCCATGTATGCGATCCTGATTGGCTACACAGGATACTATATTGTGCGCAAGAGCCTTGCCGTTGCCTTACCGGTCATTAAGGACGAGTTCGGTATAAGCAATGCCAATATGGGACTTGTTCTTACCGCATTTGGGTTAACCTACGGAGTCTCAAAGTTTATCAATGGTTTTGGGGGTGACCGGACAAATCCACGCTATTTCATGGCCACGGGGCTGATTGTTGCCTCTCTTGCCAATGTGTTTTTTGGACTGAGCAGCGGATTAGTCGCCTTTGCCCTGTTCTGGATTCTTAACGGCTGGTTTCAGGGGATGGGCTGGGCACCGTGTAGCAAGACGCTGGTCAACTGGTATTCGCCTTTGGAGCGGGGTGTCAAGTTTTCCATTGCCAATACGGCCTGCTCCATCGGGGCATCCCTCGTTGTGTTTTTGAACGGGTGGCTAATCGTGCGCTTTGGCTGGCGTTCCAACTTTTTCGTGCCGGCGGCAATTTCCTCGGTTATCGCGCTTTTTGTCCTGAACCGGCTGCGCGACCGACCGCAGTCGCTGGGGTTGCCCCCGGTGGAGGAATACCGCGGCGAAGAGCCGGATCTGGCCGATACCGAACATGGGAAAGGTGCCTCCTATAAGGAAGTTGTCATGAAGTATATCTTCCTAAACCCTTGGATGTGGGTCGTTAGTTTGGCCAACTTTTTTGTCTATATCATCCGCTATACCGTGTTGGATTGGGGAACCACCTTCCTGACCGAAAGCAAGGGGATCTCCATCGGGGACGCAGCCGGAATCGTGGGGGGATACGAGCTGGCCGGACTTGCGGGCATGCTGGTCTGCGGCTGGCTGCTGGACAAGGTTTTCAAGGGCTATGGGGGTCGGTTGCTTGCCCTCTACATGGCAGTCTGCGCCATTTTCATCTTTCTTTTCTGGAAGATTCCTTCCCATTCCCTCGTCCTGAACGGATTCCTGCTTTGGGGCGCGGGATTTTCCATATACGGGCCGCAAAACATTGTTGCGGTGATTGCTGTCAACATGGTGCCCAAGCAGGCGGGAGCCGCCGCCGTGGGGCTGACAGGATTGATCGGATATTTGAGCACCGTTATCTCCGGTTGGGGAATGGGAGCCATTGTCGATCGGTTTGGCTGGGGAACAGGACTCTTTTCGCTGGGAATCGTAGCCCTGATCGGCATGTTCCTCTTCCTGCTGATGTGGAACCAAAATCCCCATCTCAAGGACAAGCTGGGCTAGCCTTGCCGCGATTCCTTTGCTTCGCCATAAAGTTCCACGCGGGGCTTTTTTTCCGGGGAGCAAATGGATAGAGTGCGCCCCCATATGGCTC
Source organism: Kiritimatiellales bacterium (assembly GCA_015486775.1). GTDB lineage: Bacteria > Verrucomicrobiota > Kiritimatiellia > Kiritimatiellales > Pontiellaceae > Pontiella. Next base: position 8,181 of record WFRA01000004.1, read on the forward strand.
GATGGACGGACAATCTGACGAAGGGGATCCTGCTTTTTGCCGAGGTCGCGCTTTTTGCGGGATGCGCAAGCATTCCCGAGCGGGAGTTGGAAAACGCATTCCAGTATCAGCGGCTCAAGCACTCGGAAGTCCATGAACGCAAACCGATCGAATCGCAGTATCAGGAACTGGCTTCCAAGGCCTGGAAAAACATGGCGGCAGGGGGGCTGGCGGAATATGTCTCGATCCTCGAAACGGGCGACGACGCGCTGCTCGCCCGCATCCACCTGATCCGTTGCGCGCGCCGGACTATCGATCTTCAGACCTTTATCTGGAAGGACGATCCCACGACCCGCTTTGTTTTCGACGAGCTGGAGAAGGCCGCCGAGCGCGGGGTTGCGGTGCGCATGCTCATCGATGCGCTGAATATGCCGGGGACACCGGAGTATCTCGCGCGGATGGCGCACGCCCACCGGAATATCGAGATCTGCCTCTACAAGCCGCTCTCGGACTATGCGGTGCAGGGGCGCTTCGGGTTTTGGGACAACGTGATGTTCAAGGCCAAGCGGATGAACCGCCGGATGCACAACAAGCTGCTGCTGATCGACGGTCGCATCGGCATTGCGGGCGGCCGCAACTACGAGGGCAAATACTACGACCGCGACACGGAGTTTCTTTTCCGCGACCGCGATGTGCTCGTGGCCGGGCCGGCGGTGATGGACATGCAGGATTCGTTCGAGCTTTTCTGGCAGGACAAGGACGCGGTCTTCCTGACCCAGCTGGTCGATGTGCAGAAGGCGTTTGCCGCGTTGCCGGAAGAGCGGATCCCGTTTTCCGATCCGGAAGATGCCTGGATGTTCGAGGAGATCGACCGGTTGGCCAATGCAAGGGTGCTTTCCAAGGTCCGGAAAGGGCTGGCGGTCTACGAGGCGGACAAAGTGCAGTTTATCTACGACACGCCCCGCAAGTTCGACGGGGGCAAGGAGCACATGGAGTTTACCGATTGGTTCGACGATGTGCTCGGGCTTGCCCGGGAGCGGCTCGTCTACCAGACCCCCTATCTGATCTACAACAAAAAGACGCGCAAGGCCTTTGTCCAGATCAAGAAGGCGCATCCAAGGTTCCGGATCGTGGCGTCGAGCAACAGTCTGGCGGCAGCCGACCACGCCAGCGCTTACGCCCTCTCGTTCAAGCACCGCAAGGAGCTGTACAAGAAGTCGGGGATCGACATCTACGAGTCCAAGCCCTATCCGGCGGATCGGGAGCTCTATGTCCACGGATATTCTGAGCTGGCGAAGCGGGCGAAACAGGGAAAGGATGCCGCGGAGGGAAAGCCCGGCCCGCTGCTCTGCATCCACGCCAAGTCGTTCGTGATCGACCGCAAGATTGCGATGATTGGCTCGCATAACTTCGATCCGCGCTCGCTCAAGCTCAATACCGAGTGCGGTGTGTTTATCGGCGACGAGGAGGTGGCCGGGGTGCTCGAAGAGCGGATTCTCAACGGGTGCAAACCGCGGAACGCGTGGACGGTAAGCAAGGGGCCGAAGATTCCCGTGATCTCGCACTTCAGCGGGTTTATTGGCGGGATTTCCACCGCGCTCCCGTTCCTCGATATCTGGCCCTACCGCTACACGACCGACTATGAGCTCAAGGAGGGTGCCACACCGCTACCGCCGCGCGACCCCGCCTTTTCCGAAAACTATTACGATGTGGGCTACTTCCCCGAGGTGCCTGATTCAAGCAAGGTGATCCAAGCTAAGTTGATGAAGGCTTTCGGGGGCTGGGCACGTCCGATGATGTAGGGATTTCCGAATATGGCCAGACCAAGAAACAGGATGCGGCGCTTCAGCCGCGATGTCGCCGTGGTGGCGGGAGCCGTGGCCTTGCTTGTGGCGGGCGGCGTGGTCTATTTTGCCCTGCAGGTGAAGCGGGATGTTTCGGAGCAGTATATCCACGATGCCGCGACCCGCGCCGCGGGGGCGTTCCATGCCATGCAGGATTCGGTGGAATCTTCGCTGATGCAGATCCGCGCCTACGGCGAGTCGGGGTTGATTTCGCTCTCCAGACCCGATGAACTAAAAAAGTTGCTGCTTCCGGTCTTTGGCCAGAAAACCCTGCTCTCGGGCATCAGCATCGCCGATGCCCGGGGTCGCAGCTATTTTCTCCAGCCGGACGGCACCGAGCGGATGGCCTCCGCGGCGAACGGGTTCGATGCCCGCTCCCGCCCGTGGTACGCCCCCGCGCTCAAGAGCGAGGGGATCTACTGGACCGAGCAGTACCGCTTCCACACCCTCAGGCAGGTGGGGGTGACCGCCTCCGTGGCGTTCGACGCCCCGGAGGAAAAGGAGAGGATGGTGGCGGCGGTGGATGTCCTGCTGCCCGACCTCTACCGGAAAATCCGGGAAATGAAACCGGGCGCCCACAGCGAGATTTTTATCTTCCGCCGCGACGAGCTTCTGTTCCTCCCCGAGGAGAAGGAGGGCACCTCGGGGTTTGTTCCCATGGATTCGGTCACCAATGCGCTCGTCGGAAGCGCCCACAAGCTTTGGGAAAAAGGCCGGGGGGGCGACGGGGAGGTCTTTTCCTTCCTGGACAAGGGAATGGTCTGGTGGTGCGGGTTCCAGCCGCTGGAAAATGCGCGCCGGAATGTCTGGATGGGGGTGATGATCCCCGAATCCGACATTGTCGGCGATGTGGGCCGCCGCCGCGTCCTGCTGCTGGTTTTCGGGCTGGCGTTCATTTTGGTCTCCACTGGCGGGGCGGTCTGGCTTTCGCGCCGCTATGGCCGTGCCCTCGACGACACGCAATCCTCCGCGATCGAAGAGACGGAAGAGGGGGTTTTGGCGCTGGTTGCCGGGGGCGAGAACCGCAAGGTCGAGTTCAAGTCCACCCTGCGCATGAACCTGCACACGAAAAAGCCCGGCAAGGAGATCGAGCTCGCCTGGCTTAAGGGGGTCGCCGCCTTTCTCAACACCGACGGTGGGACACTGCTGCTCGGTGTGACCGATGCCGGCGAAATCACCGGCCTTGAGCAGGATGTCTTCGAGAACGAGGACAAATGCCGCCTGCACTTCAAAAACCTCGTCGCCACGCACATTGGTGCCGAAATGTCCAAAAACATCCGCTTCAGGCTGGTTCCGGTGGCCGGGAAAACCGTCGGCGTGGTGCGCTGCTCCCGCTCTTCCGAACCCGTATTCCTGAAAAACGGCAACAAGGAGGCCTTCTACATCCGCAACGGCCCCTCCTCCGACGAGCTGCCCGTTAGCAAGGCGATCAACTACATCAAGCACCGCAAGTGAGGCCCGGCTTGAAGCTCTTCGACGCGCACAATCATATTCAGGACAACCGTCTCTTTCCAGACCTTGGAAACGTGATGGAACGTGCCCACCTAGCCGGGGTGGGGCGCATGGCCGTGAAGGGATGCTCCGAGGCCGACTGGCCTAAAGTCGAAGAAATTGTTAACAGGTATGCAAATACCTCTATCGCATTTGGTTTGCATCCATGGTTTCTTAAGGAACGTTCCGCCCAATGTTTCCAGACCCTGGAACGGTTGCTGACAACTTATCCACAGGCATCGGTGGGCGAAATCGGCATCGACCGTGCCCTCGAAAACCGCGACGATGCCGACCAGGAAGCCGTTTTCCTTGCCCAGCTCGAAATTGCCCGCAAATTCGGCCGCCCCGCCACCATCCACTGCCGCCGCGCGTGGGGAAGGCTGCTCGAACTGCTCGACCATTTTGGAGAACTTCCGCATGGCATGCTTATCCACTGTTTTGGTGGCTCGGCCGAGGTCGCCGTCGAGCTGGTCAGGCGCGGCGCCCACATCTCCTTCTCCGGCTCCATCACCCGCCCCAATGCGAAAAAGGCCGGCCCGGCCATCCGCGCCGTCCCGGAACTGTCTCTTATACAC
>WFRA01000005.1 GCA_015486775.1 Kiritimatiellales bacterium
AAGTCGCTCCAGCGCAGCCGCAGATGGACGGTGGTGGCGAAGAGGCCGGCTTTGCGCAAGCGGGCGGCCACCTTGTCGATGAGTGCCTTGTAGGTGGCTTCGATGCGGTCGCGGTCGGTGGTGTCTTGTTTGAAGGTGGTTTCGTTGGAGATGCTTTTGTCCTGGGTCTCCCCGCCGATTTCGCGGGGGTCGATTCCGCGCGCCAGGCGGCTAAAGGTTTCTGCCGCCCTTTGGCCGAGTGCCCGTTCCAAGGTTTGGAAGTTGCAGGTTTGGAGTTTTCCAAGGGTTGGAAGTCCGAGCGAGAGCAGCTTTTTTTGCGTCACTTTCCCCACGCCCCACATTTTCCCGATGGGCAGGGGTGCGAGGAAGGCTTTGATGGCTTCTTGTTCGAAGGGGACGAGGGTGATGCCGTCGGGCTTGTTCATGTCGGAGGCGAGCTTGGCAAGGAATAGGTTGGGGGCAATGCCGACGGAGGCGGTGAGGCCGGTTTGCTCAAGAATATCGCGCCGGATCTTTTGGGCAATCTCTTTGCCGCTGCCGAAGAGGTGCCGCGATCCGGTCACGTCGAGGAACGCTTCGTCGATGGAGAGGGGCTGGACGAGCGGGGTGTAGGATTCGAAGATGCGCATGATCTGGCGCGAGACCTCCTTGTAGCGCGCCATGTTGCCGCGCACGAAGATGGCCTCGGGGCATTTTTTGAAGGCGGTGCGCGAGGGCATGGCGGAGTGGATGCCGAATTTGCGTGCTTCGTACGAGGCCGCCGCCACCACGCCGCGCTGGTCGGGCGGCGATCCGACCACCAGCGGCTTGCCGCGCCATTCGGGATGGTCGTGCTGTTCGACGGAGGCGAAAAAAGCATCCATGTCCACATGCAGGATTGTTTTTTTCAGCACGTTCATTGGCTTAAATGGGAGGGTTGCAAACGTCCTCCCCTCCCGATTTTAGCCACTCAAACCGGCTTTCGGCCTGTCTCTAACAAACACTGTTGCGGGGACCCGTTTGCCTCAACGGATGGATTCAACGTTGTTTTCAATCTTTAATTGGTCGATGGCTTTGGCAATCAAGTGTGAATACAAGGGAAAACCCCGAGGGAGACATCCCGTCATTATTCAGGTCGCGAACCCTGACTGCCACATACCAAAGAGGTGAGTCGGGAATCCGGGTGATAAAGATGCTTCCAATTATAAACTTGGCATGGGAGTCGATGTCTTTTGCCATTCGCAGGGCATCTTTTTTTATCTTCCGGAAATCGATTCCTTGATCGAATAGGTCATAGTCGGAGGTGTTGTGGAGCATATGTTTAGTCAATGTTTGCGTATAGCTAACGGAATCATATTCAAAACAACTAACCACCTTGCCATCGTAAATTCTAATGCCATCACCTAAGGAGGCCAGACAACTGAGGGCTAAAATTGATAGAATAATTGTTTTCATTTTTCTCCTTTGAACAATTAGGTTTTTTGACCGAATTTCTCGATACTCTCCATTCAACTTGTCTCAATTGTATGGAACGATGGGGGACGATGTCATGGTTTTTCTTAGTTCTTTTCAATGGGGGGCTCAGATGGAGCCAAGTTATTGAACGAGCTCGAAGCGGGCGACGCTTTCGACGTGGTTGGTCTGGGGGAACATGTCGATGGGCTGGCAGGAGACCAGTCTGTATTTTCCCTCTTCGCAGAGCATTTGGCCGTCGCGGGCGAGCGATGCGGGGTTGCAGCTGACGTAGACGATGGCGGGGGGCTCGATTTCGAGCAGAGCCTTGACGGCTCTGGGGTTCATGCCGGCGCGGGGCGGGTCGGTGATGACGACATCGGGCGCGCCAAAGTCGGCCATGTCTTGCCGAATATGCTTAATGTCCTTGAGGTCGAGCTGGATAAATTCGCAGTTTTCTACGCCGTTGCGTTCGGCGTTGGCACGGGCGTCGCGCACGGAGCTTTCGACGAGTTCGACGCCGAGCACCTTTTGGCAGTGGCTGGAGGCGAAGAGGGCGATGGAGCCGGTGCCGCAGAAGAGGTCGTAGACGATGTCCGAGGGTTGGAGTTGGGCGGCTTCCAATATTTGGAAGTAGAGCTTTTCGGCCTGGGCGGTGTTGGTCTGGAAGAAGGAGTTGGCCGAGATGCGGTAGGTGTAGTCGCCGAGGCGGTCGGTGATGAAGCCGGGGCCGTGCAACACAAATTCCTTTTCGCCGAAGGCCACGGTGTTCTTGGCCGACGTGGTGTTGTTGACGAAGGTGGTCAGTCGCTCGCCGAGTGCTTCTTTAAGATCCCCGCACAGCTCTTGCATAAGCTCGGGCTGGTGGGTGGAGGTGACGAGGTTGACCATGAACTCGCCGGTATGGCCGCCATTGCGCACCATCAGGTTGCGTAGCTCGCCGGTGTGCGAGCGGGTGGAGTAGATGGGCAGTTCCGTCTTGTGGCGCAGGCAAAAGGCGCGGACGGTGTTGAGCGCCAAGTTCATCTCTTCGGTGGAGAGGTCGCAGCGGTCGAGGTCGATGGCCTTGGCGTAGCAGCCGGGGGCGTGGAAGCCGAGGGCAAAGT
>WFRA01000006.1 GCA_015486775.1 Kiritimatiellales bacterium
GTGCGGGGCTGGGTGAGGTGGTAAATATGTTCAAGGGTTCGGTGACGCGCGAATGGCGGAAGAGGGTTGGCTCTCGCCATGGCGAGAAAGAACAAGAACCGGCGAAGGTCTGGGCGCCGAATTATTGGGATGTGATCTGTTTTGATGCGGATGAACTGGCTGTTCGCGAAAACTATATTCGGGCGAATCCGAGGCGTTGGGCGCTGCGGGATGTCCCAAGAGGGCGCATCAAGGCGAGCCAATATTTGGGCAACAGGGCTTTGCTGGAGAGCGATGAGCCGTGCCGGGCATTGCGCGTTTCGAGGCGGGCGACGGATGCTGAGATTGTTCAGTTGGTTCGTGAGCTGGCCGATTATGATGGAACGGTTTGCAGCACCTTTTTCTCTGCGGGCGAGCGAACCTGCTTGAAGGCCTTGCTGGCGGGAGAGGCCCGGATTGTCTGGGTGCTGCCCATGGGACTGCCGCGTTCTATTCCGGTGGCCTGGACGGATGCCTTTTTGGATGAACGCGCGGTTTGGGTTTCCGCTTTCCCCGATGAGATGGAAGAGGCCACCCGCGCAAGTTGCGAGCAGGCTAATGGCTGGGTAAAGCGTTTTTCCGGGCGAGGAGGTCGGCGTCGGCGGCGGCAGCGAGATCGGGGGCGGGAAGCGCAGCGATGCCGGCGGTGACGGTAAAGTTCCAGGCGTTGGAAGTTTCCAGGGTTTGGAAGATTCGCTCGGCAAATTTCCAGGCATTGGAACAATCCGTCTCGGGAAGGATGACGGCGAATTCGTCGCCGCCGTAGCGGCAGACGATGTCGGCCTTGCGGGCGGTTTTTTCCAGCAGGGCGGCGAAGCGGCGCAGGGTTTCGTCGCCGGCGGCGTGGCCGTGGGTGTCGTTGATGGCTTTGAAGCGGTCGATGTCGAAGAGGGCGAGCGCGAGGGGGCGGTCGTAGCGGGTGGCGGCTTCGGTGTGGTCGGCGAGCGCCTCCTCGAAGTAGCGGCGGTTGCGCAGGCCGGTAAGCCAGTCGCGGGTGGCCTGCTCGCCGAGGGCGAGGATGGCCAGCCACAACGGAAGGCTGTTTTCTGGATGGGTTTTATTCACCACGGATCCTCATCCTAAGAAAAAAGGGAACCACAGATGGACACCGATAAACACAGATTGCGGGAGAGGGTGCAGTTTTTATAATCCGTGTTCATCTGTGTTTATCTGTGGTTCTGGTTTGCGTCAGGACTCGATGCTGGAGAAGAGGACTTTTCCGTTGTCGTCGTTGGTGATGGAAAATTCCTCCATGTGGAAGTGGGCGTCGGAGACGAAAGTGAGGTGGCCGTCGAACTTTTGCTCGAGCTCGACGAGAGCGGATTCGTCCTCTTTGCGCAGGCGGTCGAGCACGGTGGGGTTGACGGTGATGCGCATGGAGTGGGTTCCAATACGATCCTTGCGCATGCACTCGCTGACGCGCCGCTGGATCTCGACGCTCATGGAGAGTGGCGACTTGACGCGGCCGCGGCCGGAGCAATAGTGGCAGTCGGAATAGCCAGAAGAGAAGATGCTCTCCTCGACGCGCTGGCGAGTCATTTCGAGCAGGCCGAGCTGGGAGATCTGCAGCACGTTGGTGCGGGCGCGGTCTTTTTTGAGCGCCTCCTTGAGGCAGCGGTAGACGGCCATCTGGTCGCGCTTGGCCCGCATGTCGATGAAGTCGACGATCACGAGGCCGCCGACGTTGCGCAGGCGTAGCTGGCGGGCGACCTCTTCGGCGGACTCGAGGTTGACCTGAAGGATGGATTCGTCTTGCGACTTGCTGCCCTTGTGGCGGCCGGTATTGACATCGATGGCGATGAGCGCCTCGGTTTCGTCGAAGATCAGATATGCGCCGGACTTCATCCAGACCTTGCGGCGGTAGGCGGACTCGATCTGCTTTTCGACGTCGAAATAGTCGAAGATGGGCTCTTCGCCGGCATACATCTGCACCCAGTTGCGCGAGCGGCGTGAAAACTTGGCGATCACCTGCCGGGTCTTCTCGAACATTTCGCGGCTGTCGATGTAGATGCGGTCGATGTCTTCGGTGAGGTAGTCGCGTACCACGCGCTCGGCGAGGCGTGGCTCGGAGTAGAGGGTGCAGGGTGCAGCGGTGTTTTTCATGCCATGCTCGATGTCGTTCCAAATCTCGAAGAGGGTGCGGGCATCGCGCACAAAGCTGGTCTTTTTGGTGCCGGAACCGGCCGTACGGACAATTACCCCGATGTCTTCGGGGATGGGCAGCCGCGTCAGGATTTTCTTGAGGCGGTTGCGCTCTTTCACATCCTCGATCTTGCGGGAGATGCCCTTGAGGTGCGTACCGGGCATCATGACCAAGAAACGCCCAGGGACGCTCAGGTTGGCAGTGACGCGCGGCCCCTTGGTGCCGATGGCGTCCTTGGTGACCTGCACGATGATCTCCGATCCGACCGGAAAGATTTTCTGCATTTCGCCGGGCTTGTATTTTTTGCGGCGGCGGGTGGAGCTCTTGGCGCGGACGCCCTCCTCGCGCTCGAGCCGCGCGGCATCCTCGGGGATCATGTCCCAATAGTGGATGAAGGCGTTCTTCTTGAGGCCGATGTCCACGAAGGCGGCCTGGAGACCGTCTTCCAGGTTCTGGATCTTCCCCTTGAAGATGCTCCCGACAATGCGGTTGTCCTCCAGGCGTTCGATGTGGAAGTTGTCGAGCCGGCCGTTTTCTAGAATCGCGACGCGCGTTTCGAGGGGCTCGATGTTAATCAGGATTTCCTTTTTCTCGGGCTGGCGCCCGGCCATTTTCTTGATTTTTTTAAGCATAACTATCTCCTTATCTAATTCGTCGGCGCTGGTAGATGCTTTGCACCAGCCCGAGGGCAATCATTGTACTGACCATAAACGATCCGCCGTAGCTCATCAGGGGCAACGGCAGGCCCGTAATCGGCAGGATGCCGATGGTCATCGCTATATTCACAAACACATGGCAGAACAACATGACACCGATTCCCAGTGCCACGAGCCGCCCAAATTCATCGCGGGCTCGACCTGCGGTCCACATGCACCTTCCGAGCAAAAGGGTGTAGAGCAGGATAAAGAACGCCCCGCCCCGGAAGCCGGCCTCCTCCGCAACCACGCAAAAAATAAAATCGGTGGGTGCCACGGTGCGGGGAAGGAAGCCGAGGATGTTCTGCGTTCCGTGCAGGTATCCCTTCCCCTTCAGACCGCCGGAGCCCACGGCGATCTGCGACTGCAATTTGTTCCAGCCCGCGTCGGCCAGGTCGTGGTTCTTGGTGAGGAAAACCTTGATGCGCCCCTTCTGGTAGTTTTCCATGAATGGCATGGGTGGCAGCACGGCCCACTTGCTGGCCGCTGGTTCGCCCTCGGGCGGTTTTTCGTTCACGATCCAGAAGCAGACCACCACCGAAAAGAGCAGCACAACCGCTAGGCCGATGAGCAGCAGCTTCCGCTGGACGCCCATGTGGAGCATGATCGCCAGCGTGATCGGCGCGAGCGTGAGCGACGTGCTCAAGTCCGGCTCCGCCGCAATCAGCAGGAACGGCAGACCGACAATCCCCGCGCAGGTAAAGAAGGTTTTCCAGTCGTCGGGCTGTCTCTTATACACATCTGA
>WFRA01000007.1 GCA_015486775.1 Kiritimatiellales bacterium
ACCCCTTTGGAGAGGACGTGCTTGAACGCGCTTTCGATGCCCAGCATCCGGTTGATGCCATCGGCGAACGGCCCGGCGGCATTCACGATCGAACGCGTCTTGAGCTCCATAGTTTTCCCGGAAATCCGATCCTTCAGGGAGCAAGTCCAAAGCCCGTCGTTCCACTTGGCGGAGACGAGCTCCATGTAGTTGATCGCGCTGCAGCCATAGTCGAGCGCCTTGCGGACAAAGCCGAAGGCGAAGCGCGAATCGTTGTCGACCAGGCGGCAGTCGGAATATTCCAACCCGCCCATGACCCGGTCGGCCTTGACCATCGGCGCCTTGTTGCGGATGGTGGAGCGGCTCAGCAGCAAGGGCGGCCGGGTCTGGAACCTGCCCATGAACCAATAGAGGAGCGCCCCCATGTAGACCATGTAGTGCGGCATGCGGAAGCCCTTGGCGATACTGGTGAAAAAGCGGGTTTCCTCCACCTGGTTGGGATAGACCTTCATTAGCTGGTTGCGCGACTTGCACAGCTTCCACACCAGCTTGAACTCCAGGGTTTCAAGATACTTGATCCCGCCCCACGCCAAGTTGGAACTCTCCTGCGAAGTGAACGACGCAAAGTCGGCCTTGTCGACAATCGTGACCTTTGCCCCCTTGCCCGCCAGCGCGGCGGCCGCCACGGCACCATTGATTCCCGCCCCGACCACCAGACAATCCTGGGTTTCGCCCACGGCTTTTTCCACACACGTTGCTCTAAATTTACTCATCCTCAATACCCCTGCCCATTTGTTGCGATTGAATTTCTCCCGAACCTAAATGATGCTCCCCCCCCTGTGCAACCTTTTATATTCATGAAAATTTATTCAGTCTGGCCACAGAAAAACCCAGCGGGCAGCGGGCATGTGTGGAGCCTATTCCTCCCGGCGGATGACGGCGGCGAAGGCACCGTCGGTTCCAGACTTTGGAGGGAAGGCCATGCGAGCCTTGGTCTTGCTGAATCCGGGATGCTCGCGCACCCAGTGGGCGACGAGATCCTCGTTTTCCTCGGGCTCCAAGCTACATGTGCTGTAGACGATCCGCCCGTTTTCCCTGAGCAGTTCGGCGCAGGCGGAAAGAATGGCATACTGTGTTTCGGCAATGGCCTTGAGGCGGTTGGTGTTCACCCGCCAGCGGGCATCGATGCGGCGGCGCAGCACCCCGGTATTCAGGCAAGGCACGTCGAGCAGGATGGCATCGAACTTCCGGTCGCCCAGCGCCTTTTCCGGGGCAAGGGCATCGCCCTGTACCAGCTCGACCCAGCCATCGAGGCCGAGACGCTGCATGTTTTCGCGCAGGACGGCGATGCGGTCGTCGTGCAGATCCATCGCGACGAGCTCGCCCTCGCCGCGCATGCGCGAGGCCAGCATGGCGGTCTTGCCGCCCGGCGCGGCGCAGGCGTCGAGCACCGACTCGCCGGGGAAAGGGCGCAGCAGGTCGACCGGGACGGAAGTGGCGGGATCCTGGACCGTGAACCAGCCCTCGGCATAGCCGGGCAGTTTTCGCACGGCCAGCCCGCGCGGCAGGGTGTAGAATTTTTCGCGGTCGCTGAAGGGATGAAGCTTAAGCTCGACGCCCGCCCCGGCCATCTTGGCCACAAGCTCTTCGGGGGCAATTGCGGCCTGCTCGACGCGCAGGATGGTTTCGGGCGGTTGGTTGTTCCACTCGGCCAGCTTGCGTGCTTCGACCTCGCCATACTGGCGGCTCCAGCGCTGGAGCAGGAAGTCGGGATGCGAGAGGCGGATATCGTCAGGCTGGCGTTCCAGCTCCTGGAAAATCTGCTCGCGCTCGCGCTGGGCGCGGCGCAGGACGGCATTGATCATTCCGGCATTGCCATGGCCGCCGGGTCGGCCCTTGGCGGCCTCGACGGTCTCGTTGAGCGCGGCGTATTCCTCGACGTTGTCCATGAAGAGTAGTTGGTAGAGACCCACATAGAGCACCGCCTTGAAAAAGGGTTCGGGCTCCTTGGCCACCATCCCCTCTTCCAGCCATTGGAGAATATTATATTTGCGCACCACCCCGTTCACGACCTCCATCACAAAGGCGTGGTCGTGCTCGACCTTGGCAAGCTGGCGATCGGGAAAGCGGCGGTCCACCATCCACTGTGCGACGATCTCCGCAGCCACCAGCCGACTGTTTTTCTTTTTTTGCATAGAAGTCCTTTCGCGATGCGTTCTTGAAAATCCGGGGCATACTATCGGCATCGCTGGAATTCACAAACCATTTCAATCCGAATCCTTTCGCGAAGCCTCGGATTTGAATTGAAGAGGCCGTGCGGTTCCTGTAGAACGTCCGGTCTGTTTGATGGGAAATATACTATGGCGGATCTATTCATTGTTCGGTCACGGCTGAAGGCGACCCTGTGGTTTGTCGGCGCGGCTCTCGCGGGCGCCCTGCTCGGCGCCTGGGATGCCTGGGGCCGGATTGGCCTAGGGGGCGAGGGGGTGCCGCGCTTCTACCTTTTCGCTTCGGCGGCCGGTGCTCTGGCTCTGGCCTGGGCGGGGCTGCTCGTTGTTTTCCTGGCCATCGGAAAACTGATGCGTCCCGACCGCTGGCAGAATAGCTGGCTCCCGCGCGTCCAGTGGTGGGCGGTGGGCACCGTGGCCTTGCTGCTGCTGGTCGTTGCCGGAGGGATTGTCCTGCACCGGCTTTCGCTGGAGGCGGCGGACGAGTTCGGCCTGTTGAAGAGGGGGCGGGTCTCCGCGCTCCGCGACTACATCGGCGAGCACCCCGAAGCGCTGGTGCGGAGGGACAGGAAGAGCGGGCGGACGTTGCTCGATACGGCCCTGGAATCCGGCAATGCGGAGGTGGCCGACATGCTGCTTTCGCTCGGCGGGGCATCCACCAACGGCATCGACGGCTGGGTGGCACCGATGCTCGGCAACCTCCCGATGGTTGAAACCCTGCTGCGGCACGGTGCCGACCCGGATGCGCCGGATGCCGCCGACCGGGTTCCGGTCTACTACGCCGCCAGAACGGGAAACACGAATGCACTGGCGTTGCTGCTCGATGCCGGCGCGGATGTGGACGCACGTAGCGCCTCCTCGCAGACGCCCTTGCAGCTGGCCGTCATGGAGGACGACCTGGCTGCGGCTAGGATGCTCGTGGAACATGGTGCCGATCCCAACCAGATCGACCGCAGCGGCGACACCGCCCTGCACAAGGCGGTGCGGCGGAGGAATGCCGAAGCCGTCCGCTACCTGCTGGAGCATGGCGCCGATCCCCGCATCTTCAACTTCGAGGGAATGGCGCCGATCCATATTGCGGCGTTCAACGGGCAGGACGAACTGGTGAAAATATTTCTGGAAAAGCCGGGGCAGGCGGGACTCGTCGGCAAGGCCAACCGCACCGCTTTCGACTATGCCCTGCGCCGGCATAAATACGGCACTGCCCGGCTCTTGCTCGAAAACGGCGCGGACATCGACCGCGTCATGGAGAATGGATACACGGCCACCCATATCATGCTGATTGCCCGCGACTACGAGGTGGTGAAGTTTTTGATTGAGGAGGGCGCCGATGTGCGGATTGCCGACAACAAGGGCGAGACCGCCTATTTCTTCATGCGCAAAAAGCAGTTGCAGTCCCTGATCGACCTGATCGACGCGCGCGACCATCCCGAAAAGGCCGCCGGAACCAACGCGGTGGAGGCGGCGGAGGCGCCCTGAGCGCTTCCAGGGTTTGGAAGGGGATTTCCAAGGATTGGATGCTTTTGGCACGATAATGGCTTTCATGGCATGGAATCTCCGGTTTTCCCGGAAAATTTGGCGCGATAAAACTGGAAGCGCGGCGGCTTTTTAACCAAGATGCGCGTTTATTTAAAAGAAGAACGGGGAATCGAATGCCACACAGGGAAATAAAAAAGACGATTGGCGAACTGAAGGCCGAGCTTGAAAAAACGCCGAAGGAGACCGGTTTTTTCGAGGAAAAACTGGAGCAGGCCCGGGAGGGGATCGAACGCTACACGCCCGAAGCCCTCCGCGAGCTTTCCGAAACCTTGCAGCGCGAGGCCGACGAATTCGAGGTGGAGCACCCGCGCGTCGCCGCGCTGATCAACCAAATCTCGACTTCGCTGAGCAACCTTGGAATCTAAAGGAGAAGAACAATGACTAAAATCTGTTGTATTGGAGCTGGATATGTTGGCGGACCGACCATGGCGATGATCGCCAAGCAGTGTCCGGATGTGCAGGTCATGGTGGTGGACATCAACGCGGAGCGCATCGCCGCGTGGCAGTCCGACGAGCTGCCGATCTACGAGCCGGGGCTCGACAGAGTCGTCAAGGCGGCGCTGGGACGCAACCTCTTCTTTTCCACCGATGTCGATCAGGGCATCCGCGACGCCGACATTGTCTTCGTGAGCGTCAACACCCCCACCAAGACCTTTGGCGAGGGGGCGGGCTGCGCATCCGACCTCCAATATTGGGAACTCTGCGCCCGGCGCATCAAGGAGGTCTCCACCTCCGACAAGATCATTGTCGAAAAGAGCACCCTGCCGGTTCGCACCGCCGAGGCGATGGAGCGCGTGCTGCACGCCGGCGACAACCCCGTCCATTTCGAGGTGCTCTCCAATCCCGAGTTCCTGGCCGAGGGTACTGCGGTCTCCGACCTGGAGGATCCCGATCGCGTACTGATCGGCGGGCACCAGACCGAGTCCGGCAAAAAGGCGATCCAGACACTCGTCGACATCTACGCCCAGTGGATTCCGCGTGAGCGCATCTTAACCGCCAACCTCTGGTCGGCCGAGCTCTCCAAGCTCACGGCCAACGCCTTCCTAGCTCAGCGCGTCAGCTCAATCAACGCCATCTCCGCCCTATGCGAGGCCACCGAGGCCGACGTGGCCGAGGTGGCGCACTCCATCGGCACCGACAGCCGCATCGGCTCCAAGTTCCTCAAGGCCAGCATCGGCTTTGGCGGTTCCTGCTTCAAGAAGGACATCCTCAACCTAGTCTACCTCTGCGAAAGCTACGGCCTCCAGGAGCCGGCCGACTATTGGCGGCAGGTGGTCACGATGAACGAGTTTCAGGAGTCACGCTTTGTCACCAACATGCTCCGCAACATGTTCAACACCATCGCTGGCAAGCGCATCGCCGTGCTGGGCTTCGCTTTCAAGGCCGACACCGGCGACACCCGCGAAAGCCCGGCCATCAAGGTTTGCCGCAAGCTGGCGGCGGAACACGCCAAGGTGGTGGTGAGCGACCCCAAGGCCCTCGCGAACGCCAAGATCGAGATGCCCGAGCTGGTCGACCAGATCGAGTTCGAGCTCGATCCCTACAAGGC
>WFRA01000008.1 GCA_015486775.1 Kiritimatiellales bacterium
ACCTACCACTCGCCCCACGGCCTGCCGCCCACCGATGGCTCGCAGCCGGACATCAGCACCCCCTACGACATCGCCATCCTCTGCCTCGCCGCCCTGCGCCAGCCCGCCACCCTGCGCTACACCAGCACCGAACTCAAATATATCCGCGGCGGCGAAACCATGCTCGCCACCCGCAACACCCTGGCCAAGCGCGTCGATGGCTACCCCGGCTGCGACGGCCTCAAAACCGGCTACCACGGCATGGGCGGTTGGTCGCTCGCCGCCACCGCCGAACGCAACGGGAAGCGCGTTGTTGCCGTGCTTCTGGGTTCCCCCGACAAAAAGACGCGCAACGCCACCGCCCGCAAGTTGCTCGACAAGGGGTTCCAGGCCCTGGAGAAAAGATAGGGAAAGGAACGTATTTCATACTACGTATTGCGTATTGCTTCACCCACAGCCCACCGTCACGAAATACGCAGTACGCAATACACAACTTGTCTCGCCACTGCCAAATATGTTCTAATGCCGGACTTGTTCAACCTACGGGGCGTTTCCATGAAATATATCGGAGCACATGTAAGCACGGCGGGCGGGGTGGAAAATGCACCGCTCAATGCCGCGAAGATCGGCGCAACCGCCTTTGCGCTGTTTACGAAAAACCAGCGGCAATGGACCGCCAAACCGCTGACGGAAGAAAACATTTCCGCCTTCAAGGCCAACTGCGCGAAACACAACTTTGAACCCGCACAGATTCTTCCTCACGACAGCTACCTCATCAACCTCGGCCACCCGGAGACCGAAAAGCTCGAAAAATCGCGCACCGCCTTCCTCGACGAAATGCAGCGTTGCGAGCAACTCGGTCTCGACCGCCTCAACTTCCACCCCGGCAGCCATCTCAAGCTCATCGACGAAAAAACCTGCCTCGCCACCATCGCCGAGTCGATCAACCAAACGCTCGACCAAACGCAGGGCGTGATTGCCGTGATCGAAAACACGGCGGGCCAAGGCACCAACCTCGGCTTCCAGTTCGAGCACCTCGCCACAATTATCGAGCAAGTGAACGATCAATCGCGCGTCGGCGTCTGCCTCGATACTTGCCACACCTTTGCGGCGGGCTACGACCTGCGTACCGAAGAAGCCTGCGACGAAACCTTTGACCGCTTCCACGAACTCGTCGGCTTCGAGTTCCTGCGGGGCATGCACCTCAACGACTCGAAAAAGGAGCTCGGCAGCCGGGTCGACCGCCACCATAGCCTCGGCAAGGGCGAGCTGGGGCTGGAAGTTTTCAAATACATCATGGCCGACGACCGCTTCGATCACCTCCCCCTCATCCTCGAAACCATCGACGACTCGATCTGGGATCAGGAAATCGCCCTGCTACGAAACATGGAAAATTGAACCACGAATCATCCGAAATAAACGAATCCAATTCGTGTCGATTCGAACAATTCGTGGTTAACAAAATGAATATTCTAGAAAACATTAAAGTGGTTTTAGTGGAGCCGATCTTTGGCGGCAATATTGGGTCGGTCTGCCGAGCGATGAACAACAACGGCATCACCGACCTAGCGATCGTCAAACCGCGTCCAACCACCAACTGGGACGAGGCGTATAAATTGGCCTGCAACGCCAAGGCGCAGCTCGACGCCCGCCAGGAGTTCCAAACCTTGGAAGAGGCTCTTGCCGACTGCACCGTGGTGGGTGCCACCTCGGCACGCACCGGCTTCTACCGCGATACCGCCCACTCGCCGCGCGAGTTCGCCCCCATCGCACTAGAGAGCGCGGCAGATCACAAAGTGGCACTGGTGTTTGGCCGCGAAGACAAGGGGCTGACCAACGAGGAGCTGGCGCAAGCCACCCACATCATCCAGATTCCGTCGAGCGAACTCTACACCTCGCTCAACCTCGCCCAGGCGGTAATGGTCTGTTGCTACGAACTTTTCGTGGCCTCCGGAACCTTCCAACCTTCGGAAGAAAAGGCCGACGAGGCACCGTCCGAACTGCGCGAGCGCATGTTCGCCACCTGGCGCGAAATGATGCTCAAAACCGAATTCACCCACGAACAAAAACTCGAACACATGATGATGGGACTGCGCCGCATCTTTTCGCGCGGCAAGCTGACCGTCCCCGATGTCAAGATCCTGATGGGTCTTGCCAAGCAATCGATTTGGGTTTCCAACCAATGGAACAAAACGAAAGGACCCCATGAGTAGCCTGCCCGAGAAAAAACACATCACCAAAGCCGAGATCAACGAGCTGCCCATGCGGCAATACGAAGGCAAAATCATTCTCTGCAAGACACCGGAAGAGGCCGAGGCCGCCGCCGAAAAGCTCAAGAAGGAGACGCTGCTCGGCTTCGACACCGAAACCCGCCCCGCCTTCCGCAAGGGCGAGAGCTACGATCCCTCCCTGCTCCAGCTCGGTACGGAAAACGAGGTCTACCTCATCCAGATCCAGCAAACCGGACTCGTCCCCGGCCTGCTCGAAATCCTCTCCGCCCGGCACATCACCAAGGCCGGGGTAGCAATCGACCGCGACATCGAAGAGCTCCAAGCCGTGTCCTACTTCATGCCCGACGGATTTGTTGAGCTCGCCGACCTCGCCAAGACCGCCCAGATCAAAAATCTGGGGTTGCGCGGCCTCACGGCCATCCTCTTCGGCTTCCGCATCTCCAAGCGCGAGCAGGTCTCCAACTGGGCACGCAAAGACCTTACCGACTCCCAGCAGCGCTATGCCGCCACCGACGCCTGGCTTGGCTACAAAATCTTTAAACACTTCGAGGATGCAGGCATCATCTAACGCAACCCCATGACCAGAAAAACAAAGATTGCATTTATCCACCGCTACGGGCTCGAAGGCTGGATCTGCTGCGGCGGCCACGCGGTTCCTGGTGTCATTAAGCAACTCTCCCGGAAGGCGGAGATCCACTTCTACGGCCCGCATACCACCGAGCCGAAGGATCCGGCGCTGCGTTCCAACCTTCGGATGCACGAGCTACCCCACACCTGGAACCGCGCCAACCCCTCCGATAAAATCACCAAGACCATCCTCTGGTATTTCTGGCTTCCAATCCTTGGAATCCGCTGCCGGTTGAATGGAACCCAGCTCATCTGGAACGATGAAACCGTTCCGCTTACCGCCCCCATCCTGCGCATCTTCTACGGCAAAAATATCGCCATCACCGTGATGGACTTCTTCATGCGCATCTACACCGAAGGGCATCCCCGGCTTTACTGGCTCCGTGACTTCGTCGAGCGCATCGACTTCGCCGCGTGGAAAAAGCTTCCCCTGCTCTTCACCAAGGTGCTCTACACGCAGGAGTTCCTCGCCGAGCGCGGGGTTCCGAAAGAGGCGATGCAGCTCTACCGCAACCCGGTCGATCCCGCCAAGTTCCACCCTGTCGACGAAGCCACCCGCAAGGCCACCCGCGCAAAATTTGGATTCACGGATTCCGACATCGTCCTCACCCACCACGGCATCCTCCACCCCAACAAAGGCAACGACTGGATCCTCCGGCAACTGGCCAGTACGGGCGACATCGATGTCGCCCCAACGGTGAAATTTCTTTTGATCGGCAACGGCCCGGAAACGGAAAACCTGCAAAAACTGGCCGCCGACCTCGGGATCGCCAACCGCATCGTCTTTGCCGGCTGGCTCCCGACCGAAGAAGACCTCAACAACGCGCTCGCCTCCGCCGACATCGGGCTGGTGATGCGCATCGGGCAGGAAACCGACCACTTCCACATGACCGACACCCTCGCCCACGAAATGGCCTGCGGAAAGCCCATCCTCGCCGTCGACCTGCGCGGCATCGCCGAAGTGATCGAAGACGGCCAGAACGGCTTCCTCTTCTCGCCGAACCAGCCCACCGTGTTCCGGGAAAGGCTTGCTCGGCTGGCCGGATCCGAAGAACTGCGCCAAAACCTGAGCAGACAGGCCCTTGCCACCAGCAGGGATATTTGCTCGCCCAAAAAGGCGATCGACTCCCTGTGCAAGGCACTAGAGAAAGCCGCGCTCCCAAAGGAGGAAGGGGCGTGAATCTTCTTCCCCAGTATAAAAGCGGAGACCTACTCTTCCGCCTGCTAGCGGAAACCCGTCAACGATTCCGCCGCGCCGGGAACGGGCGGCGCTTCCCCGTCGCGCCCCCCCGCTCCGTACAGACGCTCGCAGAGCAGAACTTAAACCCCGAGACCCTCCACCCACCTTGTACAACCTCTCTATCCAAACCCGACCAAATTGTCCCGAACTACGCAGAGCGACTTATCCGTCGGTGCGACACCATCGAGTTTGCCCCCACTTTCGTTGTTTCGCTGCCCGAAGCAACGGTGCTTGGCGAAGGGCATGTGCTCATCAACCCAACCACCCTGCTAGCCGATACGACGACCGACTTCCATCGCCATCTGGATCACCACTTTCTACTAACCGAAAAGGCCATTCCCGAACCGGCACCTTTCGACGGCTCGCTCGCCGTCGTCGCCTCTCCGGGCAGCGACAACTATTTCCACTGGACACTAGTCTCCGTGCCCCGCTTCCGGCTGCTGGAACAATCCGGAGCGGCCCCCGGTGCCTACTATACCAATCGGCAACATCGCTTCCAGCGCGAGTGGCTCGACATGCTCGACATCCCAGCGGAGCGCGTCGTCGAGGCCACCCCCTCGACGCACCTGAAACCCGGCCAGCTGATCCTTCCCTCCTTTTTCGGAACCGAGTCCCTCTCCCGGCCGGAGGCGGTCGATTTCCTGCGCGGCTTCATTCCCGCCCGACACGGGAACTCCCCTGAAAAGATCTACATCTCCCGCGCCGATGCCCAGCGTCGCCGCCTGCGCAACGAACGCGAAGTCGAAGCCCTTCTTCATCAAAAGGGATTCAAAACGATCCATCCGGGCCGGATGGGCGTCCGCGAACAGATGGCGCTGTTTGCCGGAGCGCGGGAGATCGTTGCCGTCCACGGGGCGGAGCTGACCAACCTCGTCTACTGCGCGCCCGGCACGCGCGTCGTCGAACTGCTCCCCCCCACCTACCCCAACCCGTGCTTCCGCGAACTGGCCGGGCTGTGCGGGCTTTGCTATGCTGCCCTTTTCGGTACGGGTTCCCACCGCCTGCTGAAAAAGGGAGTGGATGCCCACCATGTCTGGAGCGGCCTGAAAATCGCCCCGCGGCAACTCGAAAACATATTGGA
>WFRA01000009.1 GCA_015486775.1 Kiritimatiellales bacterium
AACAAAATGCTCGCGGAGGTTTCCGATTATGCAGAATAAAGTATACCACCGGATTGAACAGATTACCGGCAACGTGATTGTGGTGAAGGCCGAGGGCGTGATCAATGGCGAGCTGGCGCAGGTGGATGCCGCGCACGGCATGTCGCTGGCTCAGGTGATCCGCCTCGAAAATGAAAACGTGTTCCTCCAGGTTTTCGCGGGCGGACGCGGAGTGAGTACCGATGCGAAGGTTCGCTTTTTGGGGCGCACCATGCAGGTGCCTTTCTCCGAAAACCTGCTCGGCCGCGTATTTACCGGTTCGGGCGCACCGCGCGACAAGGGGCCGGCCATCACTGAAAACATGATCGAGATCGGCGGCCCGTCCGTCAACCCCGCCAAACGCATCATCCCGCGCAACATGGTGCGAACCGGCATCCCGATGATCGATGTCTTCAACACGCTGGTGGAATCGCAAAAGCTCCCGATCTTTTCGGTGGCGGGCGAGCCCTACAACGAGCTGTTGGCGCAGATCGCCCTCCAGGCCGAAGTAGACATCATTATCCTCGGCGGCATGGGTCTGAAGCACGACGACTATCTCTACTTCCGCGACAAGCTCGACGAATCCGGCGCCCTCTCGCGCTCGGTCATGTTTGTCCACACCGCCTCCGACCCCACCGTGGAGTGCCTGCTCGTGCCCGACATCTCGCTGGCCGTCGCCGAAAAATATGCGCTCGAAAACAAGCGCGTGCTCGTGCTCCTCACCGACATGACCAACTTTGCCGACTCCATGAAAGAGGTGGCCATCACCATGGAGCAGATCCCCTCCAACCGGGGCTATCCCGGCGACCTCTACTCGCAGCTCGCCTCCCGCTACGAAAAGGCGGTCGACTTCGAGGGCAGCGGTTCCATCACCATCCTGGCCGTCACCACCATGCCGGGCGACGACGTAACCCACCCGGTTCCGGACAACACCGGCTACATCACCGAGGGTCAGTTCTACCTCAAGAACGGCCGGATCGAGCCGTTTGGTTCGCTCAGCCGCCTCAAGCAGCAGGTGAACGATCGCACGCGCGACGACCACCGCGCCATCATGGACACCATGATCCAGCTCTACGCCTCCTACAAAGAGACCCTCGAAAAGCAGTCGATGGGTTTCCGCATGAGCGACTGGGACAACAAGCTGCTTAAATATGGCGAACGCTTCGAAACCGAAATGATGGAGATCACCCTCAACATTTCACTCGAAGATGCCCTCGATGCCGGCTGGCGGCTCCTGGCCGACTGCTTCGAGCCCGCCGAAACCGGAATCGCCTCCAAGCTCACCGATCAATTCTGGCCGAAGGACTAGTAAGGGCAGGTTGCAACCTGCCCATACCCATGGGTGCTGAAACATGGCAAAGATCAAGCTAACCAAAAACGAGCTCAAGACGCAGCGCGATTCGCTGGCGCGGTTCAACCGCTATCTGCCGACGCTGCAACTCAAGAAGCAGCAGCTGCAGATGGAGATGCGGCGGCTGGACCAGGAGATCGAGGAAAAGCGCGACGAAGAGCAGGAGGCCCGCGCCAAGCTGAGCGCCTGGATTCAGCTCTACTCCGAGCCGATCGACCTGGCGCCCTTCGCCGAGCTGGAATCGTTCCAGACCTCGCACGGCAACATTGCCGGCGTGAACATTCCCATCCTTGAAAACCTGATTTTCAAAGAAGCCCTTCCCGACCTCTTCGAAACCGACCCCTGGACGGACGAGGGCATCCGCGTGCTCAAGCAACTAACCCGCCTGCGCGTGGAGCGCCAGATTCTTGAAGAGCAGCACCGCCTACTCGCCGAAGAGCTGCGCACCACCACCCAGCGCGTCAACCTCTTCGAAAAAGTCAAGATTCCCGAAGCCAAGGAAAACATCCGCGTCATCCGCATCTTCATGGGCGACCAGCAGACCGCCGCCGTCGCCCGCTCCAAAATCGCCAAAGGAAAATCAGCTTAGGATAAAAGGAAACCGCGAATGAACGCCAATAGACGCAAATGGATTTGGAAAAGCAGAGCATTCGTGCCGATTCGAGAAATTCGTGGTTAAATATTATGATCGTTAAGATGAAAAAACTGACGCTCCTGTGTACGCGGGCGCAACAGGAGCAGACGCTGGACAAGCTGCGGGATCTGCAGGTGGTTCATGTCGAGCATGTCCAAGCCCCCGACGGTGCCGATCTGGAAAAAGCCCGCAACCACCTGCTCTACGTCCAGCGCGCGCAGGAAGTTCTGGCGGCTCATCCCGATACCGAACCCACTGGCACCGGCCCCGACGAGCTGGCCGACAAAGTATGGGCACTAATCCATCGGGAAAAAGAGCTCAAAGAATCCATCCAAGCCTTGGAACACGAGCACGCCCGCATCGCCCCCTTTGGCGAATTTGACCCGCGCGCCATCCAAAAACTCAACGAAGAAGGGCTCTTCGTCAAGCTCTACGAACTCCCGGCCAAAAACACCCCCGAAGCCCCCGATGGCGTGGCCATAACCGAAATTAGCAGGGGGAAATACGACACCTATGTCCTGGCGGTTTCCAAAAACGATTTCACCCTCCCGGCGCACGAAGTCCGCCTGCCCGACCGCTCGCTCTCGCGCATCGAGCACCATCTCGAAAAAAACAAAAAGGCGCTCGAAGAGACCGAAGCCCAGTTCCAGAAATATGCGGGCGACAAAAAGATTGCCGACGAGATTGTGGCCAAAGCCGAGGATGCCGTCCGATACTTGGAAGTCCGGCAAGGCATGGGCACCGACAGCGCCGTCACCTACCTCCAAGGCTTCTACCCCATCGACCGCGAGGCCGACCTCGTCGCCGCCGCAGAAGAAAATGGATGGGGCTACCAGTTCGAAGAAACCTCCGACGACGACATGCCCCCCACCCTGCTCCGCAACCCCAAGTGGGTCAACCCCATCAAGCCGGTCTTCCAAATGATTGGTGTGCTCCCCGGATACCGCGAACTCGATGTGAGTGCCGTATTTCTCATTTTCCTCAGTATCTTTTATGCGTTTCTGATCGGGGATGCGGGATACGGATTCATGTTTGTGGCGATTAGCCTCTTCTTCAAAGCCAAATACAAGGGCAATGAAAAAGCACAATACATCATGAACCTGCTGATTTTGATGAGCAGTTGCACGATCGTCTGGGGCATGCTGACCGGAGTCTACTTTGGAATTTCTTTCGACGCACTGCCAGCCCCCCTGCGCTCGCTCTCTTCGGGCTGGCTGATCGGCCACGGGGATCCGGAAGTTGCCAAAACCAATGTTATGCATGTCTGCTTCACCCTCGGGGCGGTTCATCTGAGCATCGCCCACCTCTGGAACTTCATAAAAAAAATCAACACCTGGGAAGCATTGGCCAACATTGGGTGGCTCATCTGTACGTGGATGCTCTATTTTGTTGTCCTGCAGATGGTGCTGGACATCCAACCCCCTTTCTCCGCGAACTTTCTCTGGGGCGGCGTGGGCATCGGTGCCGGGCTGGTTTTTATCGCCCTACTCCTGCAAAAAGAAATTCTCGGAGTAATCACCCTAGCCTTGGACATCATTTCCAACTTTGTGGATATCATTTCATACGTCCGCCTCTATGCCGTCGGTGCCGCATCTTTCGCCATCGCCAACGCATTCAATGAAATGGCCGTGAATGCCCTCGGAGAAAAAGGGATACTGATTGGCGGACTCATTGCGACCCTCTGCATTTTTGGTGGACACGCCCTGAATATCGCCCTTGGAGCCATGGGCATTCTCGTCCATGGAATCCGGCTCAACACCCTGGAATTTTCCAGCCATGCGGGCGTGCAGTGGGCCGGCGAAAAATTCAACCCATTCAGTAGAAAAGAAACTTCAACTCAGCAAGGAGGATAAGATGGATGCAGCAACAATGACAGCTTTGGCCAAATTAGGCGGAGCAATGGCTCTCAGTTTTGGAGCAATCGGATCGGCACTGGGAACGGGAACTGCAGGCATGGCGGCCGTGGGCGCATGGAAAAAATGCTACCTGCAAAGCAAGCCCGCCCCCTTCATCCTGCTCGTGTTCATCGGCGCACCCCTGTCGCAGACGATCTACGGCATGTTGTTGATGAACAACATCGGCAAACTTGCCGCAGGGGGAGGAGAAGCCATGTGGCCAGCCATGCTCGGAGCCGGAATCATCGGCGGCATCGCCATGGGCATGTCCGCATGGTATCAGGGAAAAGCCGGTGCGGCTGCCTCCGATGCGCTCGCGGAGACCGGGCAGGGGTTTGGTAACTACCTCACCACCCTCGGTGTCGTGGAAACGGTGGCGCTCTTTGTGATGATCTTCATCCAAGCCGCCATCAAATAGGCTTCCAATCCTTGGAAATGTGGCGCGGGCTTTCCAGCCTGCGCAAAGCAAAACGCCACGGATTACCCGTGGCGTTTTTTTTTGTCTATGGCCAAGACCGCCCCATGCGGTTTCCAGAGATTGGAAACCTACTTCGGCTTGGTGAAGCAGAGCGTGGCATTGTGCCCGCCAAAGCCGAGCGAGTTGCTCAGGGCGGCGTTGATTTCCATCTCCCGCGCTTGGTTGGGCACATAGTCCAGATCGCAGTCGGGATCGGGGGTGGTGTAGTTGATCGTGGGCGGCGCGATGCTGTCGCGGATCGCCAGCGCGCAGATGGCGGCTTCGACCCCGCCGGCCGCGCCGAGCATGTGGCCGGTCATGGATTTGGTGGAGCTGACGGCGACCTTGTAGGCAAGCTCTTCGCCAAGCGCGCGCTTGATGGCGAGCGTTTCGCCTTTGTCGTTGTAGTAGGTGGAGGTGCCGTGCGCGTTGATGTAGTCGATGTCTTCGGGTTTGAGCCCGGCATCGGCGATTGCGAGTGACATGCCGCGCCCGGCTTCGACGGCGGTCTCGGAGGGGGCGGTGATGTGGTAGGCATCGCAGGTGCGGCCATAGCCGGATGCTTCGCAATAGATTTTTGCCCCGCGCTTGAGGGCGTGCTGTTTTTCTTCAAGAATAACGATGCCTGCGCCCTCGGACATGACGAAGCCGTCGCGCTCCTTGTCGAACGGGCGGGATGCGCCTTCGGGGTCGTCGTTGCGGCGGCTGGTGGCACGCAGGGCGGAGAAGCCGCCGATGCCGAGCATGGCAACGGAGGCTTCGGCACCGCCGGCCACCATGATGTCGGCATCGCCATACTGAATCATGCGCATGGCTTCGCCGATGGAATGCGTGCCGGATGCACAGGCGCTGGTGACACAGAAATTGGGCCCCTTGAAGCCATATTTTATGGCCACATATCCGGAAAGGATGTTGGTGATCATCTGGGGAATGAGCTGCGGGGAGATGCGGCGGGGGCCGCCTTTGATTGCGCGGGCGGACTGCTCCTGCATGTACTGCATGCCGCCGATGCCGGAACTGGCAATCACACCGACGCGCTGATGGTCGATCGCGTCGAGGTCAAGGCCGGAGTCCTCGACGGCCATGGTGGCGGCGGCCATGCCCCAGATGGCAAAGGGATCCATCTTGCGGGCTTCCTTCTTGTCGAGGAACTTTTCCACGTCGAGATCGCGGATCTCGCCGCCGATCTGGACGGCATACTGGTCGATATCCGGCACGTTTTCCACGCGGGCAATGCCGGATTTCCCACTCTTGATGCCTTCCCAAAACCGATCGAGCTCGCTTGCGACAGGCGAAACAACCCCCAAGCCGGTAACCACTATTTCACGACGATCCATGACCCGCTCCTCTTTTTTCAAAAAAACCGAAATGGCCGGAACGCCTGAGGAGCGGTTCCGGCCATCAACTCGCTTCGAGCCAGTCTACTCGCCGAAACCTTTTTCTTTCAGGTAGCTGATGACTGCCCCGACGGAAGTCATTTTCTCGGCGTCTTCGTCCGGGATTTCAGCACCGAACTCTTCTTCGAAGGCCATGACCAACTCCACGGTGTCGAGGGAGTCCGCGCCGAGATCTTCGATGAAGGACGCGCCTTCGGTTACCTGGTCGGCGTTGACGCCGAGCTGCTCAACAATGATATCTTTTACTTTATCTTCAAGTGCCATTTTCTATCTCCTTAGTTCTAGGTTTACACTTATACAAACACTACATGACCATTCCGCCGCATGTCGAGACCACCTGCCCCGTCACATACGCGGATACATCACTTGCCAAAAACAGAACAACGTTGGCCACGTCTTCCGGCTCGCCGAAGCGGCGAAGCGGAATGAGTTCCTTCATCTTGTTCTGGACTTCTTCGTCCAAAGCATCGGTCATGGCGGTGCGGATGAATCCGGGCGCCACGGCGTTGCAACGGACATTGCGGGAGGCCAGCTCCTTCGCAACGGTCTTGCTAAACGAAATCACACCGCCCTTGGAGGCCGCATAGTTGGCCTGCCCGGCGTTGCCCATCAGACCAATCACCGAAGCGATGTTCACGATGGTTCCGGAGCGCTGCTTCATCATGCCGCGCATCACAGCCTTGGTGCAGAGGAACGTGCCCTTGAGGTTGACGTCGAGCACGGCGTCCCAGTCGGCCTCGCTCATGCGCATGAGCAGCCCATCCTTGGTGATGCCGGCGTTGTTGACGAGTATGTCGATCTTGCCAAAATCCTTTTCGATGGCCTTGATGCCTGCGGTCACGCTATCGCCTTCGGCCACGTTCACGCCGTAGCACTCGGCGCGGCGCCCGAGCGCCCGCACTTTTCCGGCGGTCTCTTCGAGCCATGCGGCATCGAGGTCGCACAAGGCGAGATCCGCACCGGCCTCGGCCAGCTTGAGGGCGATGGCTTGTCCCAGCCCGCGGGCGGAACCGGTTACCAGCGCCGTTTTTCCATTCAATTCAAACATGAAAATTTCCTATTCCTTTTCCAAATCTGTTAATCGCCCGATGTTACGGACTGAACACGTCTTGTCAATACGCTTTATGAGTCCGGCCAGCACCTTGCCCGGCCCGCATTCGACAATCTCTTCCACCCCATGGGATACCATCCACTGGATCAGGGAAACCCACTGCACCGACGAGGTGATCTGCCTGACCATGTCGTCCTTCACCGATGCGGCACCATGGGGCGTGGCCGTTACGTTCGAGAGCACCGGAACCTTTTCCGGCGCAAACTCGATCCCGTCGAGGAAGGCGGCCATGGTATCGGCGGCGGGCTGCATCAGCGGCGAATGGAAAGCACCGGCCACGGGGAGGCGGATGGCGCGCTTGGCACCGGCTTCCTTCACAAGCGCTTCGGCTTGGCCGATGGATTCGGCGGTACCGGAAAGCACGGTTTGCGCCAGCGAATTAAAGTTGGCCACGTAGCAACCGGCCTCGGCGGCAATTTTCACAAGCGCGTCGCCGTCGACGCCCATCACGGCGAGCATGGCGCCGGGGTTGGCCTCGCAGGCGGCCTGCATGGCTTCGCCGCGCGCCTTCAAGATCCTGATGGTGTCCTCGAAACCAACCACGCCCGAAACATGGAGCGCTGTCCACTCGCCGAGGCTATGCCCCGCGAGCAGGTCGTATTCCAACCCGGGCTGCTTGATTTCCAAGGCTTGGAAAGCCGCGGCGCTCGCCACAAAAATGCCGAGCTGCGCGTGGTTGGATTTGTTCAGCTCGTCCTGCGGCCCTTCGAAGCAAATTTTTTCGAGGTCGTAGCCGAGGATTTCGTTGGCTCGCTCGAATAGAGCCTTGCATTCGGGAATCGCCTCGGCGAGATCCTTGCCCATGCCGACGACCTGCGATCCCTGCCCGGGAAAAACGATTGCTCTCTTCATGATTTACTCCACTCCAGCACGTTGGCTCCCCAGGTAAACCCGCCGCCAAAAACGGTCATGGCCACGAGGTCGCCTTTTTGGATGGTTCCATCCTTGGCGGCCTCGTCGAGCGCGATCGCCAGCGCGGCCGAGGAGGTGTTGGCATATTTTTCGACGTTGGTGTAGACTCGCCCGGCAATGTCCAGCCGCTTGGCGATGGCATCGATGATGCGGATGTTCGCCTGGTGCGGGATAAAGCATTTGATCTCGTCGGAGGTCACGTTGTTTTTTTCCAAGGCCTGGACAACCGCCTCGGTCATGCGGACGACGGCGTGCTTGAACACCTCGCGCCCCTGCATCTTGAGATAGTGCTGCCGCTGGTCGAGCACCTCTTGCGAGAACGGGTTGCGGCTGCCGCCGCCCGGCGTCCAGAGCAGATCGGCCAGCGAGCCGTCGGAACCCATGGCCGATTTCATGATGCCGCGGCCTTCGCCGCCGGCCTGAAGCACGGCCGCGCCCGCGCCGTCGCCGAAGAGGATGCAGGTTCCGCGGTCTTCCCAGTCGATGAAGGTGCTCATTTTTTCCGCGCCGATCACCAGCGCGGTCTTCACCGCGCCGCTGGCAATCTGGTTGCGGGCGTTGTCCAGCGCATAGAGGAACCCGGAGCAGGCCGCGCCGAGATCGTAGCAAAAGGCGTTCTTCGCCCCGATCTTTTCCTGGACAAAACAGGCGGTGCTGGGAAAAAACATGTCGGGCGAAAGGGTCGCAACCACCAGCAGATCAACCTCGTCGGCGGAGATGCCAGCATCAGCGAGTGCCGCCTTGGCAGCTTCTGAACCCAGATCCGACGTGGCTTGGTCGGCGGCGGCGATATGCCGCTCGCGCATGCCGGTGCGGGAGTGAATCCAATCATCGGAAGTTTCGACGATTTTTTCGAGGTCGAGATTCGTGAGCACCTTTTCGGGTACGTACGAACCGGTTCCAATAATTGAAACTGTGCGGGTCGGTTCCATGGTTGCTTCTCGCAGTGTAAACTAGGATTGATTTATACTCTTTAGCTGGGCTTCGATCAAATGGTTTACGTCATGATCGATGGCCTCGGTGGCCACACGGATGGCGTTGAAGGTGGCCAGCGCGTTTGACGATCCGTGGCCGATAATCACCACCCCGTTCGCGCCGAGCAGCGGCGCGCCGCCGTAGCTCGAGGGATCGGCGTGCGACTTCATCTCGTCGAACACCCCTTTGGAGAGCAGCGCCCCGAGGATGCGGAGCGGGTTAGCCTTGAACATGGTCTTGAGCCAGTCGCCGATCATCCGGGCGACGGCCTCGCTGGTCTTGAGCACCACGTTTCCGACAAACCCGTCGCACACGGCAACATCGACCTTGCCGCCGAAAAGGTCGCGGCTCTCCACGTTGCCGATAAAATTGATTTTCGACCCTTCGAGCAGCCCGAAGGTTTTCTTGGTGATCTCGTTTCCCTTGGCGGCCTCTTCGCCGATGCTGAGCAGGCCCACACCGGGGTTCGCAATGCCCAGGATCTCGCGGGAATAGATGCTGCCCATCACGGCATACTGCTGGAGCATCTCCGGCGTGCTGTCGGGATTGGCGCCCGCATCAAGCAGGACAAAGGGCTTTTTCGGCGTGGGCATGACGGTGGCGATCGCCGGGCGGGCGACGCCTTCCAAGGTCCGGAGCTTGAGCGTGGCGGCCGCCACGGCCGCCCCGGTGTTCCCGGCGGAAAAGATGGCGTCGGCCTTGCCGTCCTTCACGAGTTCGATGGAGCGGGAGATGGAGGAGTCCTTCTTGCGCCGGATGGCGATGGCCGGGGACTCGCCCATCTCCACCACCTCGGAGGCGTGGACAATTTCGATGCACCCGGGCACGGAACCCTTGTGCTTCGTAAGCTCGGCGCGGATCGCGACCTCATCGCCAACCAGAAAAAGCTTTTCAATGCCCGGAATCCCCTCGGCAGCCCGAAGGGTTCCTTCGACGATCTCGCGGGGGGCATAGTCCCCCCCCATCGCATCTATGGAGATCCGCATGGGAACCTACTCGTCGGAGGAAACAGTCAGAACCTGGCGCCCGTTGTAGTACCCGCAGCTTGGGCAGGCATGATGGGGTTGTTGCGGCGCACCGCACTGGGCGCAGCTCGAAGCGCGGGCAATCGGCTTCTTGGTATTCTGAGCCTTGCGGCTCGCGGTCTTGCTTTTCGACGTTTTTCTCTTTGGAACTGCCATCGCAATCCTCCCTTAAGTTCTATAAATCCAGACTGTCCAGCGCCGTCCACGGACTGGGGCGCTCCCCCGTTCCGCAACCGCACGAACCCTTGTTCAGATCCGCGCCGCACTGCGCGCATAATCCCTTGCACCCCTCGCCACATACCGGAAACCCGGGAATATGCAACAGAAGCTCCTCCCGCATATCCGCCGTGATATCCACCGAATCAACGTCCTTGGATGCGGAATAAGCGCGTAGAAAATCGGAAACTCTCACCGTTGTCGAGAAAAATACCGTACATCTTGTGCACCTCAGGCCCAGCCCGACCGAGAGGGTGCCCCGCACAACCAGCTCTTCCGAAACACACTGGGCGGAAAGGTCGTAGCGCACGTCGCCCTCCACCCGGACGAACGGATCGTCCGCAATCTCCAGGATCGCTCCCGGATCGGTTCCCTCGTATTGAAAACCCTCCGCAGGAATCCGCGCCACCAAAATTTTCATCTTCCCTTTCTCCCTGTTGAAACAACACCCGAAACCCCTACCAAATCCCTCACCAAAAAACTACCCCCATTTTGGGATTGGAGCGCTTTTCGCGAATTGATAGTTTCCGCGTCTAATTCCAAACCAAACCAAGGGACATCAAAAATGAGAGCATTCAACTTCTCCGCCGGGCCGGCCGCATTGCCGGAAGAGGTACTCAAGGAAGCACAGGCAGAACTGCTGGACTACCAGAACTCCGGCATGTCCATCATGGAAATGAGCCACCGAGGCAAGGAATATTCCGCCATCCACGCCGAAACCATCGCCAACATCAAAGAGCTACTCAACATTCCCGAAGGCTACAGCGTGCTCTTCATGACCGGCGGTGCCTCCACCCAGTTCGCCCTCATCCCCATGAACCTGCTCGGCGAAGGCCAAACGGCCGACTACACCAACTCCGGTGCCTGGGCCGCCAAGGCCATCAAGGAAGGCCAGCTTCTCGGCAACGTCAACATCGCCGCCGACTGCGGCAAAGAGATCCCCACCCGCGTTCCAACCCTTGGAGAACTCAACCTCACCGATGGCGCGGCCTACCTGCACATCACCTCCAACGAAACCATCTCCGGCGCACAGTGGAAACAGTTCCCCGAGCACGAAACGCTCATCGCCGACATGTCGTCCGACATCCTCTCCCGCCCGCTCGACGTCTCCAAATTTGGACTCATCTATGCCGGCGCGCAGAAAAACCTCGGCCCGGCCGGCGTCACCCTGGTCATCATCCGCGACGAGCTGGCCAAGCGCTGCCCCGACACCGTCCCCACCATCATGCGCTACCAAACGCACATCGACGGCAACTCGCTCTTCAACACCGTGCCCACCTTCCCCGTCTACATGCTCTGCCTCGTCACCCGCTGGCTCAAGGCCAAAGGCGGGCTCGAAGCCATGCAGCGGCAGAACGAAGAAAAGGCCGCCAAGCTCTATGCCGCCATTGACGGCACCGATTTCTACACCGGCACCGCCGTCAAGGAAAACCGTTCCACCATGAACGTCACCTTCCGCATCGCCAACGAGGAACTCGAGGCCAAATTCATCGCCGAGGCCGCCGAGAAAAACCTCAAAGGGCTCAAGGGCCACCGCTCCGTCGGCGGCATCCGCGCCTCCATCTACAACGCCTTCCCCGCCGAAGGCGTCGATGCGCTCATTTCCTTCATGAAAGAGTTTGAAGCCGCCAACGGATAGCCGTATAAACGCCGCTTCCTTTTTCGCGCGCCCATAGTTCAATGGATAGAATAGTGGCCTCCGAAGCCATAGATACAGGTTCGACTCCTGTTGGGCGCACCATATTCCAAACGCGGAGCGCGAGCCACCCCCGGCCAAAACCGCCCGGACCACCGCGGCGGTTTTTTTGTATCCAGGCAATTCCTTCTTCAGGCTGCAGCAGCCGGAGATCTATAATCCAGATTGACGATCGTCAATCTGGATTATAGATCCCGGCCGGGTAGATCGGCGGGCTCCCCCTCGGGATTTTAGAACTTTTAGACCATGGAATGTGCCTCCATTGGTTCCATACTCATTTCGATGGCTATTTACGAGCTGTTGCCGAACGATATCGGCAGGCAGTTTGGCGCAGGCGATTTCCTTGCCGGAAGCATTCCGGCGCTCTCCTTGACCATGCCCAGCTCAAATAGCTTGGCGATTAGACGACTAACCCGCACCCAAAGCCCTGCTGGGCATCAAGCACAAGGGAGAAAAGAACAACTTCCAGAGGAAAAATACGCGATCTGGAAAATGCCCTTTTTTTAGAGACATCATATCGAAGGTTTTTTTCGACATAAGCTCTCCGAAGTTTGCAAGGAGGCGTTTGACTTATCGGTGTTAATCATCGTGACTCCCCTTCTTAATCAGCTTCGTGTTTATCGTACTCAGCTCATTGTGCAGCAGCCTTATCCTTGCTCCCTGAACGGCGGCCGCCTTGAATTTTTTTAGATGCGCTGCCGAGATGTAGGTAATCTTGTTTTTCCCCTTTATACTCTGGGAAAGGTAGTAGAATGGAGTCTGCTTACCGCAGCTCTTTCGGGACGTTTCAACAACCGACCCGTTCACCCAAGGCGGGGCTTCACTTATTTCCTTCAACAACTTGTCGCGTCGTGCTTTCAATTTTTCAACTTCATTCATCCCCGCCGAACTCCTTTTTAATATGCTAAAACGCATATTATACGGCATGAAAAAAAGCAAGCTACGTTGTGTGTAAATTTGACCGGATGGTGAGTGAAGCACGGAGCTGATCTCCGAGCGGGGGAGTTGCAATGCTTAATACATATTACACGAAGGTTGGCCACAGCTAAGCCTCAAAAGGCTTAACCTCCCACCCATTAGGGGGATGCTGAAAATAAGAATAACCCTGTGGGTTAACGCTGGAATTTTGTGTCATACCTGCAAATAAAGGGCGACAACCATTTTCAGCATTTCAACTGCTTTTTCTAGCACCTTATTTTCAAAATTCGATCATGTTTGCACAGGATTTTTTACACCAAGATCGCAAAGTCCGCAAAGAGAGGAAGTTCCTTGCTTCGCGACCTTTGCGAGCTTCTGTTCAAATTTGGTTCCGGCTTCGCTAGATTGGGATGAAACAGGAGCCGGGGAAAGCCGCCACCGAGTTCGCGAAGTCGCTCGGCCAGCCCACCACCTGATTCGGCACCGCCGCACCATCTACACACAGTGGATTTATGCAATCATAGTTGCCATTTTTAGTCTAAATATGGCGGCATATGTTTCATATTTTAGTTGACGCGCCACAGAGTGGTTCGCTAGCTTTCCGTCGTGAAAAATAAAAAACGCCATATCAAGAAACCTTCCGGTAGCTTTTTTCTCTTTGGACCGCGTGGCACGGGAAAATCCACTTGGCTGGAATCGCGTTTCAAGGATGCCCTATGGGTGGATCTTCTCGAACCGGCTACACATCGACGGTTTGCCGCGCATCCCGAGAGGTTGGCTGATTTGCTGGAAGGCCACCCGGATCAAAAAACGATTGTCATTGATGAAGTGCAGAAGGTTCCCGAACTTCTGACGGTGGTTCACCAATACATCGAGAAGAAAAAGGGGTATCGCTTTATCCTGACGGGATCCAGTGCCCGGAAGCTAAAGCGCAGCGGAATGGATTTACTGGCGGGACGGGCCGTGGTGGCCTTTGCCCATCCATTCATGGCCTCTGAGCTGGGAACCTCCTTTATATTGAGCGAGGCACTGCGCCTTGGAACCGTGCCCCTGATTCTGGCGGCGGAAGACCCCGCCGCAACGCTGGCGGCCTACGTCATGCTGTATGTGCGGGAAGAGGTGATGGCTGAAGGACTGGTGCGCGATATCGGGGGCTTTTCGCGCTTTCTCGAAGCGATTAGTTTTTCGCAAGCGTCGCTGCTCAATGTGGCGGAAGTCTCCAGGGAATGCGAAGTCAGCCGAAAAACGGTTGAAGGATATGTTTCAGTTCTGGAGGATATGCTACTGGGCAGTCTGCTTCCCGTATTTTCACGCCGGGCAAAACGAAGGCTGGTCAAGCAATCGAAATTCTATTTTTCGGACTGCGGCGTGTTTCGATCCGTTCGTCCCAAAGGCCCGCTGGATCGCTTGGAGGAGATGGATGGCGCAGCATTGGAGGGACTGGTCTACCAGCACCTAAAAGCATGGGGCGACTACTCGGAGGGATCTAGCGAACTGTTTTTCTGGCGAACCCAATCCGGGTCGGAGGTGGATTTTGTCGTGTACGGCGAATCGCAGTTCTGTGCGCTGGAGGTAAAAAACAGCCGGAAGGTGGATCGAAAAGACCTGCGGGCCTTGAAAGCGTTTCGAAGCGATTATCCCGAAAGCACCGCAGCCCTCCTGTACCGGGGAACGGAGCGGCTTCTGGTGGATGACATATGGTGCATTCCGTGCGACGAGTTCCTGAGGCAACTGACACCTTCAAGGGAAGTTTTGCAAATAGTAACCCCTCTGTCTTAAAGGAAAAATCCTCAAGACCCGCGCAATCTGTGGCCAATGATTTTTTCAATAGGCGCATTCCACGGGAATCCACTTGGGCTTGTAGACCTTCAGGTTACCGAACCGAATATGGGATTGATAGACCCCAAAGCCGATGCGACCCGGCGCCTCTTTCGCCAACGGATTGGGATCGAGAAACTCCATGACCAGTTGCCCGTCAACCAGGATAAAGACGGTTTTTTCAATCATGCCGCATTGGATCCTGTACCGCCTCCCCGGCTCCAATTTGAACAGGGGCGTCATGGCCATGAAGACCTCGTCGCCTTCGATCCTTTCCACGCCGGACTTGTTTTTCCACCAGCCGCCAAGGCCGGCCAGATAGCCGCTGTCCCAATGATTCTCTTCCTTGTTGAGCGTGGTGCCCCACCACCAGATAATATCGTGGTCGGAGGGCGCGACCGTCTGTGCATCGAACTCCATGAACACATCGCCGAAAAACTGCTTCCGGCTGAAAAGCTGCCCATGCCTTAAGTCGGCACCCTCTTTCCATTTCCCTTCGAGCACCCCGTCCTTGATCGACCACTCCGCGTTTCCGACTTCGATCCAATCGTTGGAAAGATGTTCGCCGGATGAGAAGTCCTCCTCAAGCAACAATTCGGATTCCTCGAAGTCGATCCTCTTCCCCAATATTTCCAGACACGCCATTTCCCGCCCCCCTTTTTCCTGCCTAATCCAGTGCATGGAACTCCATTCCATGGGCGTTGGCCACCGGCGCGCAGGTCACGTGACCGTTCAGCGTATTGACGCCAGAGCGCAGCTCGGGAATCTGTTCGAGCGCCCCCTCCAGCCCGAGGTTGGCGAGCTTGACGGCATAGGGTAGCGTCGAGTTGGTGAGCGCCTGCGTCGAGGTGCGCGCATAGGCCCCCGGCATGTTTGCCACGCAGTAGTGCAGAACATCCTCTTCCCAGTAAACCGGATCGTCGTGCGTCGTCGCGTGCGAGGTTTCGGCGCAACCGCCCTGGTCGATGGCGATGTCGACAAAGACGGAGCCGGGCTTCATCTGCTTCAGGAAGCTGCGCTTGATCAGCTTGGGCGCCTTGGCGCCGGGGATCAGGACGGCGCCGATCAGCAGGTCCACGCTCGACAGCCGTTCCAGCAGGGCGGCCTCGGTGGAGTAGATCGTGCGGATGGCGCCATGGGTGGAGGTGTCGATAAAGTGCATCTTTTCGATGTCCACCTCCAGCAGGGTAACATTTGCGCCGATGCCGGCGGCCACGCGTGCGGCGTTGAGCCCGGCCGTGCCACCGCCGATCACCAGCACATCGCCGATCGGCACGCCGGGAATCCCGCCCAGCAGGATGCCCGAGCCACCGTAGGGCTTGGCCAGATAGTAGCTACCCATCAGGGTGCCCATGCGCCCGGCAATCTCGCTCATGGGTTCAAGCAGCGGCAGGCGGTTGCCCACCTGCACGGTCTCGTAGGCCACGCCGGCCACGCTGGCGGAGCAGAGCGCCCGGGTCAGCGGCTCGTTCGCCGCGAGGTGGAGGTAGGTGAAAAGGATGAGCCCGCTTCGGAAATATCCATATTCCGATGCGATCGGCTCCTTGACCTTGACGACCATCTCGGCGGCCCAGGCCTCGGCGGCGGAGGCCACCATCGTTGCGCCCGCCGAAACGTATTGATCGTCCGGGAACCCGCTTCCCTCCCCGGCTCTGGTCTCGACCAGCACCTCGTGCCCGGCGGAAACCAGCTGCTGCACACCGGATGGCGTGCAGGAGACCCTGTTTTCCTTCACCTTGATCTCTTTTGGAATCCCAATCTTCATTTCCCGGCTTCCTGCTTCAGTTCCTTGATGCTTTCGAGCACAGCCTTGGCCATATATTTCACCTCGGCCATGGTCAGCGGATAGAGCGGCAGGTGGGTGTAGCAGCGATTGAATGTTTCCTCGGTCTTTGGGCAGGTCTTGGCGATCTTCTTTGCATCGTAGCCATATTGCTCGAAGATGTTGAATTTGTAGAGCGGGCCGAAGTGGGTCACTTCGGTAACGCCCTTTTCCTTCAGCTTTTTCTTCAAGGCCTGGCTGTCGGCACCGACACGCTTCGGATCGATGCGCAGCAGGAAGAGGTGGTGGCTGCCGTAGGTCTTTGCCGTGTCCGCCGGCGGAAGCAGGATGGCCTTCTCCTTGGCGAAAGCCTCGCGCAGATAGTCGGCGTGCTTTTTGCGCTTGGCGAGGATCTTGTCGAGACGTTTGACCTGGAGCCGGTAGCCGAGCGCCGCGATCTCCGTGGACGAATAGTTGCAAGGCACCTGCGGCTTGCCGAAGCGGTCAATCAGCGGCGAAATGTCATAGAGCCAGTTCTCGATGGTCCGGGTGAAATCCAACCCCAGGAAACGGCCAAGGGAAAACTGCTCCCCGAGGGGATCGTTCGAGACCAGCAGGCCGCCTTCGCCGAAGGAGTTGATGTTCTTCACCTCGTGCATGGAATAGCCGCCGAAGTGGCCGATGGTTCCAAGCGGCTTGCCCTTGTACATTGCGCCGAGTCCATGCGCGGCATCTTCGATCACATAGAGGTCGTGCTGCTTCGCCAGCTTCATGATCTTGGTCATGTCGCACGGGTAGCCGCCAATGTGGACCGGCATGATGACCCGGGTGCGCTTGGTGATCTTCCGAGCCACATCGGCGGGATCCATGTTGACCGTCCGGGGATCGATGTCGGCAAACACCAGCTTGGCAC
>WFRA01000010.1 GCA_015486775.1 Kiritimatiellales bacterium
ACACCAGCCTGAACATGGTAAGCATGTTTGCCTTCCTGATTGCGCTGGGTATCGTGGTGGACGATGCCATCGTGGTGGGGGAAAACATCTACCACTACCACCAACGCGGCCTCTCCTTCCTGCAGGCCGCAATCAAGGGCACGCGCGAAATTGCCATGCCGGTTACCTTCAGCATTCTCACCAACATTGTGGCCTTTCTGCCGCTCTACTTTGTGCCGGGTGTGTGGGGCAAATTCTTCAAGGTAATTCCGTTGGTGGTCTGCTCCACCTTCGCCATCTCGCTGGTCGAGGCGCTCTACATCCTCCCTGCCCACCTCGCCCACCAGAAAGACAAGAAGGAACCCGGGCGGCTACATCGCATGCAGCAGGCCTTCGGACGTGGCTTTATGCACTTTGTGCGCGACATCTACGGCCCCTTCCTCGACCGCACCCTGCGGCTACGTTACATCACCTTGAGCATTGGACTGGCGATCCTGATCTTGACCCTGGGCTATGTGAAAAGCGGACGCATCGGCTTCGAACCTTTTCCCAGCGTCGAGTCCGACATTGCCCAGTGCCGCCTCACCCTTCCCGTCGGCGCACCCGTCGAAAAAACCCTTGCCGCCCGCCGTCACGTAATCGAGGCCGGCAACCGTCTCGTGGCCGAGATCGAAAAGGAGAGCGGGAAAAAACTGGTCAAGGGGCTCTTCTCCACCGTCTCCGGCAACACCTCGAAAATATCCTACGAACTCGTCGACCCCGACTCGCGCCCGGTCTCCACACAGGAGTTCACCGACCGCTGGCGCAAGGCTGCCGGCAAGATGGCCGGACTCAAAAGCATCCGCTTCCTCGACAACCTCGGCCCGGGCGGCGGGCGGGCGCTAAGCGTCGAACTTTCCCACCGCGACATGAACGTTCTGGAACGAGCCAGCCGGGATGCTGCAAAAATGCTCGCCGACTATCCCATGGTGCGCGACATCGACGACGGCTTCACCCCCGGCAAGCCCCAGATCGATTTTTCCGTGAATGCGGCGGGGCGCAGCCTGGGGCTGACCTCGCGCGAGATTGCCCGCCAACTGCGCAACTCCTACTACGGCGCCGAGGCCATCCGCCAACAGCGCGGCCGCAGCGAGATCAAGGTGATGGTGCGCCTGCCCCAAGACGAGCGGAACACCGAATATAGCCTGGAGCAGATGATTGTCCGCACCCCCGCCGGCACCGAGGTGCCCCTGCGCGAAGTGGTCGATGTCAAGCGCGGGCGGGCCTACAGCTCCATCGTCCGCCACGATGGCCGACGCGCCGTCACCGTCACCGCCGATGTCAAGCCGCGCGACCAGACCCCGCAAATCCTCGCGGCGCTCAAGGCCGACATCCTGCCCAAGCTGATGCAGAAATATCCTGGACTCTCCTATTCCTTCGAAGGCAAGCAAGCCGACCAGCGCGAAAGCATCCATGGACTGATTAATGGTCTATTGGCCGCGTTGTTGCTGATCTACGTCCTGCTCGCCATTCCGTTCAAAAGCTACACCCAGCCGCTGATTATCATGGTCTCCATTCCCTTCGGCATCGTTGGCGCGGTGATTGGCCACCTCATTCTTGGTTACAGCCTGAGCATCCTGAGCCTCTTCGGGGTGGTGGCACTCTCCGGCGTGGTGGTGAACGACTCGCTCGTCTTCATCGACTTCGCCAACCGGAAGCGGCTCGAAGGTGCCAACATGCACGATGCCGTCCATGCGGCGGGCATCCAGCGCTTCCGCCCGATCATCCTCACCACGCTCACCACCTTCTTCGGCTTGACGCCCATGCTACTTGAAACCTCCTTCCAGGCTCGCTTCATGATTCCGATGGCCATCTCGCTCGGCTTCGGCATCCTCTTCGCCACCGGCATCACGCTGTTGCTAATCCCCTCACTCACCCTGATTCTCGAAGACCTCGCCAACCTCCGGCGGCGCATCTTCGGCAGATAGGAGGCGCGGTTCTGGAATGTAGTGGCGTTTCCGACAAAGGCGAAGGAACCCGTGCATTGTCTGTCACGAATCCGCCGACGAGCGCACCCAGCGCGTTGTCCGGCATTCTCTGTACAAGCGGGCGGCGGATTAGCGACAGATGTTGCTTCCTTGCATTGTTCTGCACGACATTTTCGTTTCCGGTTCGCAAATTGGGAATACATATTCGCTTCTGTGGGTTGGCAATGCCGTTCGAATCCGTACTATTGCCGAGTATTCGTGGAGAAGGGTGTTGCATGGACAAGATGGCGGCAGATAAATTTTCCGAGCTGGTTCGCGTGATGCGCGGCGGTGTGGTGGACAATGTTCATCGAGGCTGTGTGGCCGTTGCGGATACGGATGGGCAGGTTCTTTTTTCGCTCGGCGACCCGGACTACCGTGCGTTTATCCGCTCATCCGCAAAACCGCTCCAGACCATGGCTCTAGTCGAGCTGGGGGGAATGGAGGCTTTTGGATTCGACGAGGCCGAGCTTGCCATCATCTGCGCCTCCCACAGCGGGGGCGATGTGCAGATCCGGGCGGTTCGCCGGGTGCTCGAAAAAATCGGGCTGGACGAGTCGGCTCTGCGTGCCGGAAGCGGAATACGGGACAACTGCTCCGGCAAGCATGCCGGCATGCTGGCGCTGGCTAAGCTCCGGGGCTATCCGATCGAAGGATACACCGAATGCGGCCATCCGATCCAGAGCCTCATTCTGGAGCGGATCTCCGCCCTGTGCGGACTGCCGACGGAGGAGATCGACGTGGCGGTGGACGGATGCGGGGCACCGATTTTTGCGATGCCGCTACGGAACATGGCGCTGGGCTATGCACGCCTAGCCAATTTTGAGTGGCTGCCGAAGGC
Source organism: Kiritimatiellales bacterium (assembly GCA_015486775.1). Lineage (GTDB taxonomy): Bacteria > Verrucomicrobiota > Kiritimatiellia > Kiritimatiellales > Pontiellaceae > Pontiella. Next base: position 2,827 of record WFRA01000010.1, read on the forward strand.
CGGTGCCCGCGCGGCGCGGCAGATTGTCCAGGCGGTTCAGAACCACCCGGAGCTGGTGGGCGGCTTGGATTTCAGGGGCATCTGCGGAAAAAAGGTTGTGGCGAAATCGGGGGCTTCGGGGTGCTACTGCGCTGGCTTTCGCCAAAAGGGGCTTGGTCTGGCACTGAAGATTGCCGATGGCGCGCCGGAGCCCATCCTGCCGCTATTTTTCGAGGTTGCCCGGCATTTGAAGCTGATCGGGGCAGACGAGTTTGCGCGGTTTGCCGCGACCCATCCGCCGGTTGTCGAAAACCGGTGCGGCGAGGTGGTGGGGGAGTTGCAGGTTGTATTCGGGGAATCCGGGTCGGTGGTTCGAAAGCCTATGCCTAGGACTATTTCCACGGCTTGTTAAACGAGGAGCAAAGGTGAAGCGAAAGACAAAGAAAGACGGGAAGACGATCAAAGGAACGCCAACCGCCGTGTTGCTGAGCATTGTGATCCATGCGGTGCTCTTTGTACTGGCCGGGATGTTCGTGGTCTTTACGGTGGTGAAGCAGAAGGAGGTGGAGTTTACTCCGCCCAAGGCCGTCGAGCGGCCGAAGATGAAGCTCAAGAAGCCGAAGGTGAGGGTGAAGAAAAGCACCAAGCCCAAGCCGACCACCCGTATCGTGACCAAGGTGAAGAAGGCGAGCATGCCCGATATCCAGTTGCCGGAAATGTCTGGCATGGCCGAGGGGCTTGGGGGTGGAATAGGCGGTTTCGACATGATGCCGGATCTCGAGGATGTCACCATCTTTGGCAACGGGCAAAGCATCGGCAACGATTTTGTCGGTACCTTCTACGATTTCAAGCGCGACCGCAGCGGACGCCCCATTCCCATGAGCTGGGACAATTTCCTGATGGCCTTGAAGAATTTTGTGAAGTCGGGATGGAAGCCCTCCAGCATAGCCCGCTACTACCATTCGCCAAAAAAGCTCTACGCTACCACTTTCATGATGCCGGCGATGCTTTCGACAATCGCCCCGAGCGCCTTCGGCGAAGGCGACACGCTGGGCTATTTCTGGATGGCGCACTACAAGGGGAAGCTTGTCTGCCCGGCCGCATACACGAACGGCATTACCTTCCGCTTCAGGGGAGTTGCCGACGACATCTTGGTGGTTCGCGTGGATGGAAGGATCGTGCTCAGCGGTTGCATAAAGGTGGGGCCGGTCGATTTTTCCAGAGACATCGTGCCCCTCTGGCAAAGCCATTCGGCCGATTCGCGGAAATACAACGGATTTGAGGTCGGGGATTGGATTACTCTCGAGCCCGGCAAGCCGCTCGACATGGAGGTCATGATCGGTGAGGTGCCCGGCGGCGCCTTTTCCGCGGAGCTGGTGGTGGAGGTGAAGGGCGAAAAATACGAAAGAAACATCCGGGGTTCCCCCATCTTTCCGATTTTCAAGACCGCCGAGCTTTCGCGCGACCTCCACGAGTCGATTGTTTCCTATCTGATGGAGGGGCTCGTGAACCTCACCAACGGCCCCGTCTTTAGCGATTACGATACCAGCGGCGCGACTGTTTCCCAGGCTGCGGAGGCCGCCGGGAAGTCCCCCGCCGAACCTGCCCCTCCGGAGGAGCTCGACGAGCATGCCATGCGTAGCTGGACTGGAACCGACGGCCAGACGATGGAAGCAAGGTTTGTGACCGTGATCGGGGACAAGGCGGTGTTGCAGGATTCCCGCAAGCGGCAGCGCAAGATCCCCCTCGCGCGGTTGTCCGGCGAGGATCGGGAATTCATCGAGCTTGCCCAGCCGCCAAAATTCAACATCGACTTTTCCAAGCAGAGCAGTCAGCGAATGATCGGCCTAAGTCCCGAGACGGATCCCAACTGGCCTGTGCCCAGGGTGCTGGACTATGTGTTCAGCGCCACGCTCAAGCAAACCTCGGCGGGGGAATACAACCACAAGCTGACCGTCGAGTTTTTCGCGATCGGCGAGGAGGTCGACGGCGACAACTATATCCTGCTGGACCGGCAGAAGAGCAGCTTCACGCCCACCAAGGAAAACCGGCGTTCTTTCTCGTTCCGCGGAGATCCTGTAACGCTCATGGTTTGGCGGCTGTGGGCGGGGGCAACTCAGCTCCGGGGCGAGAAATACGGCGGCTATCTGGTAACCGTTACCGATGAGCGCGGAAAGATCGTCCAGTACGCCACCCCGTACAACTGGATTTTCGATCAGCTCGAGAACCTCAAGAAAATCCCGATCGGGAAACATTTCAACAAGGAGTGCATCCGCGTCTTCCCTCCCCGTCCTAAGCGGGAGTATTGATCCGGGGGCAGCCGATAGGGAGGAAGAACCCAGCGAGCCGTGCAACTGGAAGCGTGGCCTTGAATTTGGGCAACAGGAGAGACGTTGGATGAAGATCAAAAAAACGTTTGGTGTTTTATCGGTTCGGATTGCTTTCGCGCTGGCCGTATTCGCCGCGCCCTGCCATGCGGTCAACCGCGTGTTCTTGCTGGGCGGCCAGTCCAACATGGTCGGCCAAGGGATAAACTCCGAATTGGTGCCGCCTTATAGCGAGGCACAAAACGATGTGAACTATTGGGTTTCCGGCGGCTGGGTTCCGCTTGCTCCGGGGTTTGGAAACAATTCCGGTTCCTTTGGCCCGGAAGTGGCATTTGGCCGGGCGATCAAGGATGCCCTGCCGGACGACACCATCTATCTGGTCAAGTATGCCGTGAACGGCACCGCTTTGTTCAATGATTGGAAACCAACCACCGGGCCGCAATACATCGGGTTCATGGATACGGTCAGTGCCGCGCTCTCCAACCTGACTGTTTCCGGGATTGACTACGAAATTTCCGGCATGCTCTGGATGCAGGGCGAAAGCGATGCCTACGAGGGGCAGGCCGCTAGCTACGAAACCAACCTAGTCGCTTTTGTCACCGACATGCGCGCACAGTTCAACACACCTAAAATGCCGTTTGCCATTGCGCGCGTCCGCGACTACTACGGGGGAACCCTGCCTCCCGTCGTGGGCGATCAAACCGATCCAACCCAGGCCGATGTCGTGCGCGCCGCCCAGGTGGCGGTCGCCGGGTACACGCCCTATTCCAGTTGGTTTGACACGGACGGCTACCAGATGGTTAACTCTGGCCACTACGGCACGCAAGGGCAGCTCGACCTTGGCCGCGATTTTGCAACCGCAACCCTGGCCTACATTCCCTCGGTTCTTAGGATCGGAGCAGCCGGTCCGGACCTCGTGTTGAGGTGGGACAGCCGGGAAGGGGCGGTCTACACTCTGCTCGGAAGCGAAGACCTCGCGGCAGATCCGGTCGTCTGGTCGGTCATCGAAAGCAACATTGCCGCGACCCTTCCCAACAACATCCTCACGAACCCGCTTCCCGCCGCGTCGGCCAAGTTTTATGCCGTTGAGCGGAACGCGTCCTAGCTGCACGTTTTAAATGCCCCGCACAAAGCCACGAAGCGCTTTCCCGTTTTTTGATCACCGCGCGGGGCGCTTTTGCGCATGAAGAGCCCGGACAACACAAAGACGTTTTTTTGTGTCCCATTTGCTTTGTTTCATCTTCGCTGAACGGGTAAAGTCTCGAACCAATCTTAGGTTGTGCGTTTTGTTTGGTGGGCGGGGTGGTTATGAAGTATGCGGAAGTAGCGGAAAATACGGGACGGTTGGTGGATGAGATGCCGCCGCAGGATGAATTTATCTATAAGCTTCTGCTCAAAAAGAAGGTCTGGTTTAAAAACGTAGCGCAAGCGTCTCGCTTGCAAACCGTATCGCAGGCGGCCCGCCTGCCATC
>WFRA01000011.1 GCA_015486775.1 Kiritimatiellales bacterium
GCAGCGTCAGATGTGTATAAGAGACAGGTCGTATACCGGCAACAGCTGCTTGCTGACCACGGTTGTTGCCGGATGCAGCCGCGTTCCGGCTCCCCCGGCGAGAATGATGCCCTTCATGCCCCTGCCTCCCTTTGTCCTGCGCGAAGCGGCCGCCACCACCCGTCATGATCCAGATACCAGCGGATCGTCTTCCGGATCCCGCTGTCGAAATTTTCCCGCGCCCTCCAGCCGAGCTCTCTCTCCGCCTTGGCGGGGTCGATGGCGTAGCGCCGATCGTGGCCGGGGCGATCGTCCACGAAGCGGATCAAATCCCGGTGCCGCCCGGCCGCGCGCGGGCGGAGTTCGTCGAGCGCGGCGCAGATGGCTCCGGCCACTTCCAGATTGGTACGTTCGTTGCGGCCGCCGATATTGTAGGTCTCGCCGACCCTCCCCCGCTCCGCCGCCGCCACCAGCGCCCGCACGTGGTCTTCGACATGGAGCCAGTCGCGGATGTTGCCGCCGTCCCCGTAGATTGGAAGCTCCTTTTCTTCCAGCGCGTTGAGGATCAGGAGCGGAACCAGCTTTTCCGGAAACTGGCGCGGGCCGTAGTTGTTGGAACAGTTGGTGACCACCACCGGCAGGCCGTAGGTGTGGAACCAGGCCTTGGCCAGATGGTCCGCGGCGGCCTTGCTGGCCGAATACGGGGAGCGCGGGGCGTAGGGCGTGGTTTCGTCGAAGAGCCCCCGGTCGTCCAGCGTGCCGTACACCTCGTCGGTCGAAATGTGGAGAAAGCGAAAACCGGAGGACAGGGAGCTCCAGTATTCCCTGGCGCATTCAAGCATGGTACAGGTGCCGACCACGTTGGTTTCGATAAACGCCGCCGGGGCGTTGATCGAGCGATCCACGTGCGACTCCGCCGCTAGGTGCATCACCGTATCCGGCTGAAAATCCGCAAACAGGCCAGCGATTGTCTTTGCGTCGCAAATATCCGCCCGCTCGAACCGGTAGAGCGGATTATTTTCGATTTCCACCAAGGAAGCGGGCACCCCGGCATAGGTCAGCTTGTCCACATTAAGCACCTGCACCCGCCGCTCCGCGACCAGATGGAGGCAAAGCGCCGACCCGATAAATCCGGAACCGCCGGTGACCATCACCCGGTTCATGCCCCACCTCCGTTTTGGCTGCGCAGCTGGGTGGAGCTGATGTCTTCGCGGAAAAGGGTTCCGGGAATTGGAACAAACAGCTCCTCGAAGCCGGGGGGGATGCGCAGGTTTTCCAAGGTCTGGAAGCGGCTTTCGTGCAGGCGGCCAGCCACGGCAAAGCGGGTTTCCAAGGTCTGGAAGCGGGCGAGCATGGCCGGAACGTCGGCGTGGTAGCGGGAATCCAGCAGGCGGATGGCGGTGTCGAACCCGAGGGCGAACCATGCCCCGGGAAAGAGTTCTGCCTTTTCGGCAAAGGTGGGGGCGCAGGTGAGCACAACGGAATATCTGCCCTTGATCTGCAGGAGGCGGCGCTCGACCTCGACGATGGAGAGCGGCGGTTTGTCGACGTTGGCGACGGAGAGTTCGAGGATGCCGTTGCGGCCGGTGGCCTGCTCCGCCGCGAGCAGCAGGCCTTCGTGCCCCCTGTGCAGCGGGTTGAACGAGCCGGGGAGCAGCAGGGGGGCGAGCGGAAGGGTTTCGCACCCCACCGGAATATAGGAAAGTTCCCCGGCCACCAATTTGTCGAGGGCGTTTTTCATGGATTGGACTCCTCGACAAATTCGGCAAGACGTGCCAGCAGGGTTTCGGTCAATTCCGATTCCTGCGCAACGCGCGATCCCGGGGAAAGTTCCAATCGCTGGAAAAATGTTTTTTCCAGGGTCTGGAAGCAGAGGAAGGCGCGGTCGCTCCCCCGGCGAACCCGGTCGGTTTGCAGCGCCGCCGTGCAGGCCACGCCCAAGGGCGGGGCGCCTTGCAGGGCAACGGCGCGCTCCAGCGCCTTGGCGGCCATCGCCCTGGCCGTCGTCTCCGAACAGGCCCGGGCGGGAGCCTCGCCAAGATAGCCGGCGAGGGCTTCGGGGCTGTAGGGAACCTGCGCTTCGAGGACGAACCGCGACGCGCCGGGGTGCGACAACAGCGCATGCACGGCACCGCTCCCTCCGCCGGAGGCCACCAGCGCCGCCTTGCGGCCGGAGGAGAGGATGACCTCGACCATGCGTTCCCGATCCTCTTGCATAGGGCTACTCGTCGAGAACAACCACTTTCTTGATGACCACCGGATCGACCGGCACATCCTGGAAGCGGCCGTGGCCGCCCGTCGGGACATCCTTGATGGCATCGACCACATCCATGCCTTCGACCACCTTGCCGAACACGCAATAGCCCCAGCCTTGGGGCGTCCGCTCCCTGAAATTCAGGAAATCGTTGTCGGCCACGTTGATGAAAAACTGGGCGCTGGCGCTCTGCGGATCCGAGGTGCGGGCCATGGCAACGGTTCCCCGTTTATTGGGGAGTCCGTTGTAGGCTTCGTTTTCCACCGTGTTCGGCGCGGGTCTCTGGTTCATGTTTTCGTCGAACCCCCCGCCCTGGATCATGAAGGTTCCGATGACGCGGTGGAAGATGGTGCCGTCGTAGTGCCCCGCCTTGGCATAGGCCAAAAAGTTTTCAACCGTTTTGGGGGCCTTACCGCGTTCCAGTTCGATCTTTATGTCGCCTTTGGATGTTTCCATCAGAATCATTGCGGTATCCTTGTTTTTTTCCTGTTCCACTTCATCAATCAGGTCAAGCGCATCCTTTGGGGGACTGGCACAACCGGCAAGCAGTGCGGCCAACATGGCTAGCATCATGGTGTTGCGTTTCATGGCAATTGCTCCTTTGTGTTGGTTTGATCTTCGGCTCCAAAATATGGCACGCAAACGAGGTTGTCAAACACCGCTTCGACAAGCCCGCTCTTCCGAAGCGCTCCGCCATAAAAAAAGCCCGCCGGAACCAGCGGGCTTTTTTTGTCCAGCCAGTTGCCGGATGGCCTACATGGACATGCTGAAGGACATGTTCTGCACCTGCGCGGCGGCGCAGGCATCCATCACATTGACGATCCGCCCGTGCAGAGCATCGTCGGAGGGAAGGATGTTGACGATCAGCTCGCTTCCCGAGGAGTCGGCGGCTTCCCGCAGGGCGAGCAACTGCGTCACCAAGTCGTCGAGATTGCTTCCATTCGCGCCGTAGAGCATCCCTTCCATGGTTACATCTCCGGTATCCGAGATTTCGATCAGCGCCTCGATCGGCAACGAGATCGGATCCGGGGTATCCACCTTGGCCGGGAGCAGGAAGGAGAGGTCGGCCTCCTTCTTGATCAGCGACGCCGTCACCATGAAATAGATGAGGAGCAGGAAAACGACATCGATCAGCGGCGTGATCTGCAGCTCGGCTTTTTTGTTGGTAAGGTCTTCAAGCAGTTTCATATCTATTCCTCGTAGGCCGCATAGATGAGGTCGGTCGCGCCCACCTCGCCGCATGCGATCATGATCTCCTTGCAGATCTTGTATTTGACCCGCTTGTCCGCCCGGATCATGATCCTCAGGTTCGGATCCTCGTCGAGTTGCTTGGAGACGAACTCCTTGAGCTCCTCGATCGTGAGGGGAACCATGCCCGCATAGATCTGGTCGTTTGCATCCACCGACAGCACGATGCGCCCCTTGATGTCTTCGGGAACCTTGGCGGCCTTGGACTCGGGCAATTTGACCTTGACCTTGTTCGTCACCACCACGGAGGCTACCATAAAGAAGATGAGCAACAGGAACACCATGTCGATCATGGGTGCCATGTCGATTTCTACATCGTCTTTTCTTGGTTGTTTGACTCTCATTTCACACCTCTTCCGGCAGGGTTCTACTCAGTGGCGGCTTTCGGTGCTTTCTTAGCTTTTTTTCCGGAACCCATGTGCTCGAAGCCCATCGGCAGTTCGCCGGATTCGAGCGTGTCGAGCAACGCGCCGATATTGCGGCCGAGCGTTGCGGTGGACTTGATGAAGTTGTTCCGGAAATAGTAGTAGGCCAGCATGCAGGGAATCGCGATGATCAGGCCGGTCGCGGTGGTGACCAGAGCCTCGCCGATGTTGCCGGCAAGTTCCTGCGGCTTGCCCATGCCCTTCGAACCGATGGTTTGGAAGGCTTTGATCATACCGGACACCGTACCGAGCAGACCGAGCATCGGCGCGGTTGCGCCAATGATCGAAAGGTAGTCGATCGCTTTCATGTACTGCGTTACTTGCTCGGTGCTGGCCTCTTCGATGGCTTCCTTCACCTTGCCGAAATCGATGCTGCCCGAGGTGGAGCACCGCTCCAGGCCAGCCGCAAAAACGTAGGTGAAGAGCGTTTCGTTCTCCTTGCAGAGCGAGTGGGCTTCGAGAAGCTTCTTCTCCTTCATCAGCTTGACAAAATCCGGCATCAAATCGGGGCGCAATAAAATCTTTTCGCGCAGCGTCAACCCGTTTTGGACGATGAAAAAGATCATTCCGAAGGAGAAGAGTCCCAGCGGATACATGGACCAGCCTCCCTGCTTAATCATCTGCATAAGCGTGGTTTTTTCGACCTTCGGGGTAGCGGCGGCCGCATCATCCTGCGCAAACGCGAGGGGTCCCATCATCAGGCTAAAACAAAATGCCAACTTAATAATTTTCCTACTCATTATCCTACTCCTCTCTGGTTAAGCTTATTCTGATTGTAAACTGTCCTTCATTCTCTGCTCCGCACGCAACTTTTCAATCTTGATTTTCAGCCGCGTGGCTTCGTCGGACTCCGGCGTGTTCTTGTAGAACAGGAGGATTTCGCGGCAAACCTCGTCGGCTGAATCATACAGGCCAAGTTCGGTGTAGAGCTGTGCGCAAAGCAATTCGGCGGGCTGCACCCAATCCGGATCCTGGCTATGGAACGCCACCACCCTCGCGGCATATTCCATGGCCCGGTTGAACTGTTTCTTCAACGCCATGTATTTCGCGGCGATGTAGAGCTTTTCGGGCGCAGCATCGTCGGCGGGTTCCAGATCCCAGCCATACTTGGCGAAAAGCGCCTCGGTATCGGCCGCCCGGCCGGCATCGACCAGCGCCAGCGCCTGGAAAATCCGAGCCTTTTCCTGCAACTCCGGATTCCGGTCGTCCTGAGCGATCGCCGACGAGATTTCCAGCGATGCGTCGTCTTTTCCGGTGCGGTACAATAGCTCCATCAGCAGGGCGTTGTAGCGGGTGAGGTTCGACGGGATATCGCGGTATTCGCCGAAGGGCGCAATGGCATCGTCGATCAACTTGATGGCTCCGTCGAACTCCCGGTCGCGAATCATCCCCGAAACCTTTTCGGCATCAATCGCCACCTTGAAGTTGAGTTCCTTTATGGTGCTGGCTCCGACCCGGATGGTTCGGGCGGCATTGTCCTTGTTGAACTCGATCCAGTCGCCGTCGCGCTTGACGATCTGCCCTTTCCAGACCTTGCCGTTGCCCATGACCAACTTGGCCGGAAGCGGTTTTCCATATGAAACCGCAGTCCAAAGAAGACTCCCCGCCAATACTAAATTAAAAACCGGTTTGCTCATTGTTGTGCACCTTCATATTTTTTCTTCATCTTGCGTGCGGTTTCAGCCTGCGGGAGCGTATTCACGTAGGGATCCTCGAGCATGGTGTCCAGCGTTTTCAGCGCATCCTCGTTCCGCCCCAGCTTGACGAGGCAGTCCGCCGCAGCCAGATAGCCATCCGCCGCCCATTTCCCGTTGTCGTAGCCCTTGAACAGCAGGTAGGTGCGCTGGAAGAACGAGTGAGCCGTTTCGTAGTCCTGCTCGGCGAGACGGCAACGCCCCATACCGTACATGGCCTCGGCAAACGCCGCCCCGCGCCATTCGGCAACTCCCATGATCGTATTGTAGGCATCCTCGGCTTCTTTGTACATCTTCAAGCGGTAGAGCGTATCGGCCTTGGTGAGCTGCGCCCAGTCCATAAAGCTGTCCACCCCGAAAATCCCCTGGACTTCGTCGATATACTTGAGCGCCTCGAGATATTTTCCCCCGGCCAAAAGCTGGTGAACCTTTGCGCGGTAGGCGTGCCACATCTCTTCGGAATCCTCGAAATGCTCCTTGAAGTATGCGTAGAGCCTTGCCATCTGGTTGGTATCCCCGATCGTCACCGCGGCATCGCACATGAGAGCCAGCGATATGGGCGTGGTCTGCGCAAGATCCTGCCCCTTCTCAACCAGCCCCTTTCCAAGCTTTGCAACCACCTTGTCGCCCATGAGGGATGCCGTAAGCACGGAGAGCCGTAACCGGAGGACATCCTGATCCTGCCCAATTTCGGTCAGCATGAGCTTCAGCTTCACGGCGAGACCCTGCCGATCCTCCTCCGAAAGGTACTGGTTGGCGATGGTGATGAGTTCGCGGATGATCTTGTCAACCCCCGTCTGGTCCACCTCGTTTCCGAAGCGCTTGATGGCGTCCAGATAGGCGGCGACCGCCTCGTCGACTTGGCCGAGTTCGATCTGGGACTGCCCGATCCAGTAGACCGACTGAGCCACATCCGATTTGTCGCCGAGCAGATCCATGTAGTAGTTCATCAGGTCGATGATCTCCTGCCACTTGAACTCCAGCTTGTAGACCTTCGCCGCTTGGAACGCCGCGTAGGAAGCCTGCTGGGGTAGCACCGCCTTGTCGATCGCCTTGCGGTAGTCGGCCAGCGCCCGGTCGAGGGTGTGCGGGTCGTATTCATCGACATCGGGCGTGTCGGGATTGTCCTGCCCGTCCTTGGCCGCCTCGATATCCCCCCACATGCTGTAGGCCTCCGACACGAGCTCGTTGTCGGGGTAGGTGTCGATAAACTTACTGAATATGGCCTCCGCCTCCGCGGTCTTCTCAAGCCCGTACAGGCAGACCCCCTGCCGGAACATGGCGGTCGGATAATACTCCGCACCGTCGTTTTCCTTCTGGTAGAGGATGAAGTCGTCGATGGCATCCTTGTAGTCGCCCTGCATCATGTAGGTCATCCCGCGGAAATAGGTGGCGTCCCCGCGCGAAGGGCTGTTTGGATAGCGGTCGATAATCTGGCCGAACAGCTTGCCGGCTTCCGCAAAATTCTTTTGCTGGAAATATCCGAAGGCCATCATGTAGCGCAGGCTCGCTTCGGTGTTCTTCTTGTCCGGATCGTCGGAAGGCGGAATGGCATCCATATATTTCCGAAAAGAGACCACCCGGTCGGCATTCTGTTTCTTGAGGTTGTCGCGCAGCACGAGCAGAAGCAACGTCCGCGCATACTGCCCGTCCGGCTTCTTGTCCAGATACTCGACAACCCGCTTCTCGGCACGCTCCGCTTCGTTCATATCGTAGAGGATCAAAACCGTTTGAAGCTCGGCCGCCTCGCCGATGTCGCTGTCGGGGCTTTTCCGGTAGAGGCTGTCGAAGAGCACATAGCCCTCCCAGTAGCGCTTCACCTCCGCATAGATCTGGCCGATACGAAAGGTCACCTCGTCTTCGTAGGGCGGAAGTTTTTTCAAGACCGCCACCGCCGACTTGATCCGGGCAATTTCCTCCTGCCGCTCGATCTTGTCCGCTTCCGTGATGCCATACTTGATTTTCTTTTCCAGCTCCTGGGAAAGCCGGTTCACCCGCTCGGTGGCAAAATCGATCAGTTTCCCGCGCGGGAGCACCATACGGTAGAGGTGCAGGGCATTGAGGTAGTCGTCCGGCTTCCCCGACTCGAAGAGCGCCTTTCCGGCATTCATTAGAGTGAGGTTGAGGGTGATGTCGTATTTGGCATCCGTGCGATAGAGGCGGGGAAGACGGCCGAAAAGGTCGCTCCACTGCTTCGATTCCACCAGCGCGCGAATGATCATGATCTGGGTCAGCTGGCGGGTTTTTTCGTCCGGGGAACCCGATGCGGCGAAATTGAGCGGCTCAACGCATTCCGCCCACTTTTCCTGTCTAAAGAGCGCCTGCCCCAACAGCAGGCTGGCGTTAAGCTTGTCTTCTTTCGACAGCCCCTGCATGACCAACAGGCGGCGGGCGATTTTCTCGACCTCGCCCCACTTCTGATCCTCGAAATATCCCTGAGCCATCATGCGCAGGGCCAGCCGTTCCTGCTTACGCGGCTCGGTATCGATGTAGTCCTTGAGAACCTTCATTCCCGCGGGGGTGTTTCCGTTCTGGTAGTAAGCCCGGGCAAGTTGGAAGCGGGACTCTTGCAGGGTTTCGCGCCCCTGCAGGGTGGTCAGCTCCACCGTGCGCCGGATCACCTCTTCTAGGGCAGGGATTGCACCGGAATAGTCGCCGCGCTTCAACATGGCATCGGCAGCCGACACCACGGTAGAAATCCCCATCGATGTGTAGTCCTGAGCCGAAGCGGAACCGGTCATAAGCACGGCCGCAAGCAACAAGCCCGGAACCCAACCCCCATACCAACGAAAACCTAGCCTCATAAATCTTTCCTCAAAAATACACTGTCTCCAAACCCGGCCAGCACAGGGCAGAACCCGCATACCGCAACCAAACGAACCGGCGACCGAACCGAAACACAACCAGCACCATCCAACGGAGGGTATACACCCATTAGCGCAATTCAAGCCAATAAAAGACAAAAGTACGAATTCAAGGAAATTTGTTCTGCCCTCGCCCCGCCCATTCGGGTAGATTCCCCTTTTAACATATTGCTGACCAAATATTGGAACGGGGAATGAATACGAAAAGCCGAAACCATGCCGCATCCACGCTCCTGCTGGCTCTCCTCCTTCCGATGGTTGGATGCCGACAGGAAAAAAATGTCGAGCTACCGCCGTTCGACGGTGCCCGCGCGCTTGCGGAGGTGGAGGCGCTGGTGGCCATCAGCCCGCGCGACGCGGGGACTTCCAATGGCTGGAAGGCGGCCAGGCACATCCTCCAGCGGCTGAAAAGCTTCGACATCGATGCCGAGATTGACACGTTTACCGACCAGACCCCCGAAGGCGAAAAGACCCTCTGCAATGTGATCGGCCGGATTCCGGGAAAAACCGACCGGTGGATCATCCTCGGCTCGCACTTCGACACCATGCCGGGTATCAAAAACTTCCAGGGGGCGAACGACTCGGGTTCGAGTACGGGAATCCTGTTGGAGCTCGCCCGGATGCTGGCCGAATCGGAAATGGTTCCAGACGTTGGAATCCTCTTTGCCTTTTTCGACGGGGAGGAGGGCATTGCCGGATACAAGCCGGGCGACGGGTTGCACGGCAGCCGCCATCTGGCTCGGGGGCTGGCTCAGTCCGGGGAGGCGGGAAAAATCGATGCCATGATCCTGCTCGACATGGTCGGCGACCCGGATCTGCACATCGCCATTCCCCGCAACAGCTCGGACAACCTAGTGAAGGAGGTGCTCCACGCCGCCCACGCCACCGGCAACCGAAGCCATTTTTCGCTCTCGCGCAACCTAGCCATCACCGACGACCACGTCCCCTTCCTGAAGATCGGCATCCCCGCCATCGACCTCATCGACTTCCGGTTCGGCTCGGAACCCGGCAAGAACGACTACTGGCACACCCCGGCCGACAACTTGGGCCACATAGAGGCAAGCAGTCTGGGGATCGCGGGAACGGTCACCTTGCAGCTGCTGGAACAGATGGCCTGTTCCGGAACATTACAATAACCCTCTTTTTTAATGAAACGGTTTTCCGAAAACGGCCTTGCACGGAAATGCAATTCAACTAAACTCCCCGCTTCATTTTCATAGAAAACTCCGGAGAAAAACCATGGCTGAAGAACTAAAGCATTTAATCGACCAGATCCAGAAAGAGGGGGTTGAAAAGGCCGAGGAGCAGGCCGACGCCATCCTTTCGCAAGCCAAGGAAAAGGCCGCCAAGCTCGTGGCGGAGGCCGAACAAAAGGCCGCCGACCTGCTAGCCAAGGCGGAAACCGAAGCCGAAGCCTTCGCGAAACGCTCCGTCCGAACCTTGGAACAGGCAGCCCGCGACCTGCTCATCACCGTCGGCCAAGGCTGCGAAAAAGTCGTAACCGAAACCCTCGGCCAGCAAGTCGATCAAGCCATCGAAGGCGGTCTGCTCGAAAAAATGGTTTTGGGCGTCATCGAACAGCACAAGGGCGAGTCCGCCGAATTCAGCGTGAGCGATGCCGACAAGGCCGCCCTCGCCGCCCTCTGCGCGGAACAGGCGAAGAAATCCGGACAGGAAATCGAACTCACATCCGATGCAGAAGTGCTCAGCGGATTCAAGGTGGGCTTCAAGGGAAGCAACGCCTATCTCGACTTTACTGGCGAAGCGGTCGCCGAAGCTCTCGCCTCGTTCCTCCGCCCCGAGCTGGCCAAGATCGTCAGTAACGTCGCCCGCGAAGAACTCGCCAAAGCCTAACCGGGATCCACCATGGCCTACTACTCACTGGTTGCCAGCCTGCAAGCCCTGCAAATCGGGGACGAGCCGCCCTTCTCCACCGAAGAGTACATCGAGAACTGTGCCCAGTGGGTAACCGAGCGCGAAGAGCAGGTTCTCCGGCGCGTGTTGCTTGCC
>WFRA01000012.1 GCA_015486775.1 Kiritimatiellales bacterium
CAAGCACAAAAATGTACTGTTTGTTGTGTGGGAAACACAAGTGTAATTGGCGGCGGATAATACAACGGGGTTGGGTTTTTTTATCTGCCTCGACTACTGTCGCCGCCGACTTCTGGAGCGGGAGCGGGAGGGGGAGGGGGATTTTTCCTGCCACGCAAAATTCTTCATAGTGTTGGATGGGTTGCACCATTCGCGGATCGTGGGGATTCCATCAATCTCCGGGCCGTAGATCTTTATCCAAAATCCTTTCAGCTCTTCTTCCGAGGTTTTTAGCTTATAATTGTCATATCCTGTTTGAAAGTTTCCTTCAGTCACGGATTTAAACGAGCTGCTTAGCTCAATGGGTTTTAGTTTTCCGGAAACTTTTTTTCCATCGGGCATTTCGGCAATTCGCAGTTGGCCACCATCCACACGGCTGGAGTCCTCTTGATCTTTACCATCTTTATTCAGAACCTTCTTCAGAATGAAGGCGCGGTATTCGATCCGGAGACCGCTGAGCGGAAAGCCCGTTTTGTTTTCCAAGATGATTTCATACACGATCTCGGTTTTGCCCTTGGAGATTTTGTTCTTGATCTTTTTCCCCTTGATCCGAAATTTGGCGGGCGACATGAATTGGTCGGCGGCGATCCATCGCTGGATATAGTCCTGGCCCGGCTGGCTGAAGACGGAGGGGTGGATCCATATCTTCTTTCCGTCTTCCCGAACGATCTGGATCTTTTTGTTGGCGCAGTTGTAGGCCTTGACCGTGGCCTCGAGCGTTCGTCCGTCCGCCGTGGTGAAGGTGTGGGGCGCGGAGCCGAGCGACGGCGACGCAAGGGTGAGCAGGAGGCCGAGCAGGCCGATGCGGTACGTCTTCATACTTCCAATCTGCGGCTTTGGCTGAACCGAGTCAATCGGAAGTCGTTCCAACTCTCCTGTGTCAGTCGTGTTAGGCGGATTTTTTCTCTTCGCCGGGGTTGCGGATCTCGAGGCCTTCGAGGGGGTGCAGCCCGTGCTCGACCATATCGCGGGTGATGGTGCAGTGGGTGATGTCGGAGCGCATGGGGATTTCGTACATGACGTCGAGCATGAGATGTTCGATGATGGCTCGGAGGCCGCGCGCGCCGGTCTTGCGCTTGATGGCCATGCTGGCGAGCGCCTTGAGCGCCTCCTCTTCGAATTCGAGTTCGACGTCATCCATGGAGAGCAGTTTCTTGTATTGCTTGACCATGGCGTTTTTCGGCTCGGTGAGGATCCGAACCATCTCTTCCTCGGTCAGCTCGTGGAGCATGGTGACGACGGGGAGGCGGCCGATAAACTCGGGGATCAGGCCAAAGCGCAGGAGGTCTTCGGACTCGACGTTCATGGTGACGAAGTTGGGGGAGAGCTCCTCTTTTTCGGCCACGCCGAAGCCGATCGTCTTTTTGTCGACGCGCTGCTTGATGATGTCCTCGATACCGACGAACGCGCCGCCGCAGATGAAGAGGATGTTGGAGGTGTCGATCTCGATGTATTCCTGCTGGGGGTGCTTGCGCCCACCTTTGGGGGGAATGCGCGAGACGGTGCCTTCGATGATCTTGAGCAGTGCCTGCTGGACGCCCTCGCCGGAAACATCGCGCGTGAGCGAGGCGTTGTCGGTGCGGCGGCCGATCTTGTCGATTTCGTCGATGTAGATGATGCCGCGCTGGGCGCGCTCGACATCGTAGTCGGCGGCCTGGAGAAGCTGCAGGAGAATGTTTTCAACATCTTCACCCACGTAGCCGGCCTCGGTAACGGTGGTGGCATCAGTGATGGCGTAGGGGACGTTGAGGGTACGAGCCAGGGTTTTGGCCAGCAGGGTTTTGCCGCTGCCGGTGGGGCCGATGAGCAGGACGTTGCTTTTGTCGAGCTCGACGCCGTCCTCGTCGAGTTGGGCGAACATGCGTTTGTAGTGGTTGTGCACGGCCACGGCGAGTACCTTCTTGGCGTTGTCCTGCCCAATCACGTATTCGTCGATGTTCTGCTTGATCTCGTGCGGGCTGAGCACGCCGATCTCGCGGGAGGTGGTGGGTTCCTCCTTCCGCTCCGCGATCTGGTGGCCGAGCAGGGAGTCGCAGAGGCCGACGCATTCGTCGCAGATGTAGACACCGGGGCCGGCGATGAGCCGCTTGACCTCCTTTTCGCGCTTACCGCAGAAGGAGCATTCGGTGGGCTTGGGTTTGTTGGGCATGGCTACCTTGGCTTATTTGGCGTGTACAATGACTTCGTCGATCAGTCCGTATTCGGCGGCCTGTGCGGCGGACATGAAGTTGTCGCGGTCGGTGTCCTTTTCGAGATCCTCGATGCTTCGGCCGGAATGGTTGGAGAGGATGCCGTTGAGGATCTGCTTGATCCGCATGATTTCCTGCGCCTGGATATTGATGTCGGTGGCCTGACCCTGGGCGCCGCCGAGGGGCTGGTGGATCATGATCCGCGCATTGGGCAGGGCGAAGCGCTTGCCTTCCGCGCCCGCGGCCAGCAGGACGGCACCCATGCTGGCGGCTTGGCCGACGCAGTAGGTGGTGATGTCGCACTTGAGAAACTGCATGGTGTCGTAGATGGCCAGCCCGGCGGTCACCACGCCGCCGGGGGAGTTGATGTATATGCTAATGTCCTTTTCGGGATCCTCGCTCTGGAGGAAGAGCAGCTGGGCGATCACCAGGTTGGCGACGGAGTCGTCGATGGCGGTTCCGAGAAAGATGATGCGCTCCTTGAGCAGGCGCGAGAAAATGTCGTACGAGCGTTCTCCGCGCCCGGTCTGCTCGACCACCATGGGGATGAGCATATTTGCCGTTTCGTTCATTCCAAATTCCTTTTGGTTGGAGCCGATCCGGTGGGCGATGGGGCTTCCCCCTGTCGATTCACCGATCCGTGCATCCACTATTTTATTTTCGCGTTTTCGAGCATGTAGTCGAGCGCCTTGTTGAAGCGGATCTGCTCGCCGATGCTGTCGATTGTTTCGTCCTCTTCCATTTCCTTGCGCAACGCCCGCGCATCCTTTTGCTGGCGGATGGCCATCGAGGCAATCTCTTCGGCAATCTCGCTTTCGCTCGCTTCCAGCCCCAGTTCTTTAGCAATTCCAAGGCCAATATAGCGCAGCTTTACGTTTTCGAGGGCGCGTTCTTCGGATTCCCTGAGGATTTCGTCCTGCTGTTCGGCGATCTGCTCCTGGGTCGCGCCCATCATCATGCGTTGCCGGGCAATGTCGTACATGGTGTTCTGGGTCTGCTTTTTCAGGATGCTTTCCGGCACGTCGAGCTTGGTTTTCTTGATGAGGTATTTGACGATCTGCTCGTGCTTAGAGTTGAGCGCGGCATTGGCGGTCTGGCGCTCGAGCTGCTCGCGGATCTGGCCGCGCAGCGCCTCTTCCGTATCCACTTGGAGGCGCTTGAGGAACTCTTCGTCGATCTCCGGCAGGGCGCGAACCCGCACGGCCGTCACTTCGATGTTGTAGAGCGCCTTGGAACCGGCCAGCTCCTTGACCATAAAGCTTTCGGGAAAGACGATCTCCACCTCTTTCTTGTCGCCAATGTTCAGGCCAATAATGGCCTCGCCCATGCCGGGCAGGAAGGCGTGCTCGTCGGCGGAAACCCAGTATCCCTCGCCTTTTCCAAGCCCCTTGGCCTCGGCGGCGATCTCTTCCAGCGGTTTGCCGTCGATGGTAGCTTCGTAGGTCAGCTGGGCCATGTCGCCTGCCTCGACCGCTTTGCCCTCCACCTCTTCGTAGTTCGCGTGCTGCTCGCGGATGGCATCGACCTGCTCCTGCACCTGGGCGTCGGTGACCTCCGCCTTCTCTTCCTTGACCGGAATGTCGGTGTATTTGGGAAGCTTGAATTCAGGCTCCACATCGAGGGTCACGTCGAACGTCAGCGGCTGGCCTTCCTCGAACTCTATCTTGGAGACATCGACGATGCCGACGACCTTCAGTCCAGACTCCTCGAGGGCTTCGTGGTAGGCTTTTGGCACGATTCGCTCTTCGACCTCCTTCGAGATGTCGGAGGCATATTTCCTAGCCACCACCTTGGCGGGGGCCTTGCCCTTGCGGAAGCCGGGAATGTTTGCGGCCTTGGCATAGGCCTTGAGAACCTGGGTGCGTTCCTCGGTGATAGCCTCGGTCGGAACCTCGACGTTCATGGTTTTGCGGCATGCGCCCGCATCGCTGACTCTAACTTTCATAAATCCTTCAACTCCTGTCTGTAGCCCTGTATTTGGGTAAAAGGCGGCGATAGTACGTCCGCAGACCATGCAGGTCAAGCCCGCGCGGGGAGGTTTTGGCCTTCCATATGGCTGGTTTCTGGCCGTAGGCTTAGTCCGAGGATTCAGAAGGGGGTTTCAGCCGGAAAGTGTAGGGGAGCAACTCGCCTAGGGGGAGGGTTTCGAATTCCCCGGCGGAGGTGACTACATGGATGGGGAAGTCCGGAGGGCAGAATTCGGAGAGCACCTGGCGGCAGGCGCCGCAGGGGTAGGGGGCGGGGTCGCCGGAGGCCGCGATGGCCATGGCCTTGAAGTCCCTCTTCCCGGCGGCGACGGCGGAAAAGAGGGCGGTGCGTTCGGCGCAGTTGGTTAGGCCGTACGAGGCATTCTCGATGTTGCACCCCTTGAAGACTCTTCCGTCGGCGCAGAGCAGAGCTGCGCCGACTTTGTAGCCGGAGTAGGGGGCGTGCGCCTGCTCCATCGCCTTCCGCGCCATTTGGATGAGCTTATTCGGATCCATGGGCCAGCCCTTCGAGAAATCGGGTGATGGTGCTCTTCATGCGCGGCATGGCGGCCGCGGCCGTTTTGTTGACATCTTCGTGGGTGAGCGGGGTCTGGCTGATTCCCGCCGCCCAGTTGCAGATGCAGGAGAGACCCGCCACGTTCATGCCGAGTGCGTTGGCGACGATGGCCTCGGGAACGGTCGACATGCCGACGGCATCCGCGCCCATCGAGCGGTATTGCCGTATTTCCGCCGGGGTCTCGAAGGTTGGGCCGCTGGTGGCGATGTAGACGCCCTCGGCATCGGCACCCGCGTCGAGCAGTTTTTTCCGAAGTACTTTTTCGTAGACCTCCGACTGGTCGGGGAAGCGGGTTCCAAGGTTTGGATTGTGCGGGCCGGCCAGCGGGTTGGCACCGAGCATATTGATGTGGTCTGAAACGGCCATTAGCGAGCCGGGGTCAAGGTCGTCGCGGATGCCTCCGGCGGCGTTGGTGAGCAGGACGGTGTCCGCCCCGAGCGCATGGAGCAGGTAGATTGGCAGAATGACCGGAGTCCATCCCTCGCCTTCGTACCAGTGCCGCCGCCCCTGAAAGACCAGGAGCTCCATTCCGCCGACGGTCGTGGCGAGCAGTTTGCCCGCATGACCCATCACGCCGGGTTTTCCAAATCCTGGAATCTGGCCGTATGGAATTTCCGATCCATGGAAGTCGGCGACAGCCTCGCCCCAGCCGGAGCCGAGAACCAGTCCGCACCGGGGTTTTGCGTCCGGCCATTTTTCCCGGACGGCCTCCACGGCGGAGTCGAGCGTGAGCGGGTTGATCTGTGTGTTCATGGAGGGGAATCTAGTCGCTGGGGCGGTTGGGGTAAAGCGAAACCAGCCCTTTCCGGCCATTAGTTAAATTCCGTAACTGCTTCCTTCTGCGCTTCTACGAGATCGCAGAGAATTGCTTGCCGAGGGAATGATGAAATCCGAGGGGGTTCGCTTTGGGTTCTGTGCCTCTTTTCGCGGCTTGGGCAGGATTTCGCCCTTCGCCTGTCCGCCGGGATGGAATGCCGGCGGAAGAAAATATTAAAATATCGGGGTGACCTGGCAATGGTTGCCAATCGAGGAGGAGTCCAGCCATGCTGGATAAGCCTCTCGGGGTAGGGTCTAGTCAACCGCCCAGTAGTGGAAAGACTAACTCTGGCCCAAAAAGGCCGAAGGAAGGAAAGAAGCGAGTCCGGCGAGGTGAAGGGTGTAGCCCTGAATCTGACACGTAGCTCCGAGAAATAATTTGATTTTGGGTGGTGCCGATCCTGTCCGATTGGGAGCAGGCCATGCGGCGGGCGCGATAGGGACAAGCGCGAAGCCGATGCCCCGGGGTCTTAGACAGCATCGAGCCGAACAACGATAGGCAAGTAACCAGGCGAGCAACGTGCAAGGCTCTTGGGGAAGCGACTGCGAGGCCAGTACCCGAGTAGGCCGTCCAATGTATAAAGAGGGCGGACAATGGCCGCGTTGCAAGTGATGGAGGGCGGTGTGCCGCAATGGCCTAGCGATGAAGCGACCAACCCTCGCCGAGCGAAGCCCTCCACGGTAGATTGACCGTGAAAGGAGAAACATGAACGTTATGCAAGGAACGAATAGGACATGGCAACTGACCTGACACGGATAGGCGAAAAGGCTCGCGGGGAACCGGGGCTGGTTTTTACCAGCCTGTATCATCACATCTGCGATGAGGATAACCTGCGGGTTTGCTACGGAACACTGGGAGCGAACAAAGCCCCCGGAGTGGATGGCGTAACCAAGAGGGAATACGGGAAAAACCTTGAAGAGAAC
Source organism: Kiritimatiellales bacterium (assembly GCA_015486775.1). GTDB lineage: Bacteria > Verrucomicrobiota > Kiritimatiellia > Kiritimatiellales > Pontiellaceae > Pontiella. The sequence goes on from WFRA01000012.1 coordinate 6,513, forward strand.
CTTCGGGATCTTTCGGCGCGGCTCAAGCGGATGGGGTACCGTCCGGGGACGAAGCGGCGGAGTTATATCCCCAAGGGGGGACAGGCGAAAGGGCGACCGCTGGGCATCAGCAATTTTGAAGACAAGATTGTTGAGCAGGCGGTCAAGCAGACGCTCGAACCGATCTACGAGGCCGTATTCGAAGACAGCAGCTATGGATATCGTCCGGGATGCAATCCGCATCAGTGTCTGGACAGACTCGGGCGAACGATCCAGCAGGAAAAGGTGAGCTACGTGGTTGAAGCCGACATACGAAGCTTCTTCGACAAAGTGAACCAAGAGTGGTTGGTGAAATTCCTTCGGCACCGCATCGGCGACGAACGCGTGATCCGGCTCATTATCCGGATGCTCAAAAGCGGCATCTTGGAAGACGGGCTCGTCAGCGCGACCGACGAAGGCACGCCGCAAGGATCGATCCTCTCCCCCCTGCTGTCGAATATCTACCTGCACTATGTGCTGGATCTATGGTTCAGCAAACGGGTGCGCAGGCAAAGCGACGGCGAAGCATACTACTTTCGCTTCGCCGACGACTTCCTTGCCTGCTTTCGGTACAAGGCAGACGCGGAGCGATTCCATCGCCAGCTAAAAGAGCGGCTCGAGGAGTTCGGACTCCAGCTGGCGGAGGAAAAGACGCACTGCATCGCATTCGGGCGGTTCGCCCGGCGCGACGCGCAGGCACGGGGCGGGAAACCCGCCGAGTTCACCTTTCTTGGCTTCACGCACTACTGCGGGAAAACCAAGGAGGGCTACTTCAAGGTCAAGCGCCGCACCAGCCGGAAAAAGCTGGGGCAAAGCCTGCGCAACTTCAGTGAATGGGCAAGGAAAGCCCGTCGCGTGCTAAGAAAAGGAGAGATGATCCGCCAGGCCCGCATCCGCCTGCTCGGATACCTGAACTACTACGCCATAACGGACAACACGCAACGATGCAGCTACTACCGCTACCGCGTCACGCAGATCCTGTATAAATGGCTCAACCGAAAGAGCCAGCGCAAGGGGTACAACTGGGCAGAGTTCAACCAGGTTCTAGACCTGCTGGACTGGCCGAGCGTGAGTGTTCGCAAAGACCTGAACCCATTCCGTAGGGAGGAGGCATGCTGAAGGATACGCCGAGGAGCCGTATGTATGGGAAATCCGCTTGTCCGGTTCTGAGAGGGGTTGGGGTACAACGATGATAAGGAAGAGATATAGTGGCACCGCCGCGAAAGCAGGCGGCAACAGAGAAAACAAACATCGACCTAAGTTATTGGAGTCCCCATCCTACTCGAAACTGACCCCTCCATCCTTCAACCCGCTTGTCGCCAGCGTCGGCAGGGTGACGAAACGAAGCAGCCAGTTTCTCATATGGCTTCAGGCCTGCCTGGAACACGGGACTTGCTGGGGTGCCGCCATGGTCCAAATACGACCTCTTATGGAGAACTATTTATGCTGAACTTTTCACACCGTTGGTTAAAACCAATATTTTCATCCGTTTTAAGGTATACGTGTCTCGCATCTTACCCCCGCCCTCACCGCATCCGGTGGATCATGATGCCGCCGATGATGGAAAAGGCGATGAGGGCGCCCCAGGGGCCGAGCCAGGGGGCGAGGTACATCTGCTTGGCGAGGTATTCCATGGTGAATTGTGTGGCATAGAAGGCGAAGAACATGCCGAGGGCGAGCATGATGCCGGCGAAGGCGCCTTTGCGGCCGGTATGGGCGCCGACGGGGATGCCGATCATGACGATGATGAGGCAGACAAAGGGCATGGAGAGGCGGTGGTGGAAGTCGACTTCGTATTTGGTGAGCGTTTCGGGCGAGAGGAATTGGTGGGTCTGGATATATTCCCATAGCTCGGCGGAGGATTGGTAGGCGGGATCCTTGATCTCGCCCATGAAGTCTTCGGGAAGCTCGGAGAGGTCGCGCATTTCCAAGGCTTGGAAGGGTTCGGCGATTCCCTTGCGGTTGCCCTGCCTGTCGTATTCCTGGACGGAGCCGTTTTCGAACCACCAGCGGCCATCCATCCAGCGGGCCTTTTCGGCGGTGTATTTGCGCAGGTCGGAGCCGTCCTTGCGCTGCTGGGTGAGTTCGATGTCCCGCATGGTGTAGTCGCGGGTGTCGAACTTCTGGATGTACCAGATGTTTCCGGCGGCGGGGTTCTTGAAGGCGATCTGCTGGTAGTAGACCTGCTCGTCGGAGTGGGTCTGGTTTTTCACGAACTGGTCGGCGCGGTAGGCGAATTTGGGGCCGGTGTATTCGTTGACCACGGCGGTGAAGACGAGGCAGAGGATACCCATGAGCAGGTAGGGGCGGACAATGCGGTAGATGCTGATGCCGCTGGCGCGCATGGCGGTGATTTCGCTGTGGCGGGTGAGCGCGGAGAGACTGTAGAGCACGGCGAGCAGCAGGCAGAGCGGAACAATCATGATCACCATCGAGGGCAGCCGCAGGGCGTAGTAGTAGCCGAGCTCCAGCGGGCTGGTGCCGGCTTCCATGAATTCGCTCGCGTTGTCCATGAGGTCGCCGACGATGAACAGCAGGGTGAACGCCATGGTCAGGTAGACCATGGGGCGCATCAGGTTCTTGAACAGGTATCGGGCTAGAATCTTCATAAAAGGTGAAAGCACGGTAGCGGGAAAACCAAGCAATCGCAAGCGTTGAAAAATATCCGGAGGAGGCGTACGTTGGCTGGATTGATAACTGGCGCTGGGCCGGCGTGCCCATCTTTCTGCGCACCGGCAAACGCACGGCCAAAAAGACCACCGGAATCGCCGTCCAGTTCAAGGTGCCGCCGCTCCAGCTCTTCCAGCAGGTCGAGTGCGAGGACGACGTGTGCGACATCACCCGCATCAAGCCCAACGTCCTCGTCTTCCGCATCCAGCCCGACGAAGGCATTTTCCTCAAGGTCGGCACCAAGCGCCCCGGCATGCGCTTCGTGGTCGAGGACGTGGAGATGGATTTCTCCTATTCAGGAACCTGGAACAAATCCCTGCCCGAGGCCGACTGGCTCTTCCACGGCATGGACGGAGGCTGGCGAAACGAATGAACACCTTCTTCGTCTATGTAGCGGTGGGGAACGAGGCCGAGGCGGAGCCTCGCAA
>WFRA01000013.1 GCA_015486775.1 Kiritimatiellales bacterium
GATCTTGTTAGGGAGCGGAAAAATGGCAAAGAAATATATCCTAGCTCTGGATCAGGGCACTACGAGTTCGCGGGCAATTCTTTTTGATGCAAAGGCGTGGATTGTCGCCACGGCGCAGCAGGAGTTCGGGCAGGTTTTTCCAAAGCCTGGATGGGTCGAACACGATGCCAACGAAATCTTCAAATCCGTCTACGACACGGCGATGGACGTGATGAAAAAAAATTCCATTCCTGCCGAAGAGATCGATTCGATCGGCATCACCAACCAGCGCGAGACCACCGTGGTCTGGAACAAGAAGACTGGCTTCCCGGTCCATAACGCCATCGTCTGGCAGGATCGCCGGACTTCCGGCACCATCGATGCCCTCAAGGCCGCGGGCCGCGAAGCGCTTTTCATGAAAAAGACGGGGCTGGTCCTCGATGCCTATTTTTCCGGCACCAAGGTGAAATGGATTCTCGACCATGTGGACGGGGCGCGGAAGCTGGCGGAGCAGGGCGATCTGCTTTTCGGCACGGTCGATACCTGGCTGATCTGGAACCTGACCCGGGGGCGGTCGCACGTAACCGATGTCAGCAATGCCTCCCGGACGCTGATGTACAATATCCAGACCGGCGACTGGGACGACGAGCTGCTGGATATTCTGGAGATTCCCCGGGCCATGCTGCCCGAGGTGCGCCCCTCCTCCTCCGATTTCGGCGAGGCCTCCTCCGGCCTCTTCGGCTCGCGCATTCGGATCGCCGGCGCGGTGGGCGACCAGCAGTCCGCCACCTTCGGCAACCTCTGCCTGCAACCCGGCACCATCAAAAACACCTACGGCACCGGCTGCTTTCTGATGCTCAACGCTGGCAAGGAGGTGGTCTATTCCAAGAACAACCTGCTCTCCACCGTGGGCTGGCTACGCGACGGCCACCGGACAACCTACTGCCTCGAAGGGAGCGTCTTCATGGGCGGTGCGTTGGTGCAGTGGCTGCGCGACGGACTGAAAATCATCGATTCCGCACCGGACATCGAAGCGCTGGCGCTCACCGAAAAGGACAACGGCGGGGTCTGCTTCATCCCCGCTTTCGCCGGACTTGGCGCACCCTATTGGGACTCCTATGCCCGGGGCAGCATGTTCGGCCTGACCCGAGGCACGACCCAGGGCCATATTGCCCGCGCCGCGCTCGAAGCCATTGCCTTGCAGGTACACGACGTATTCACCGCCATGCAGTCGGATGTCGATTTCAAGATCAACCTGCTGCGGGTGGATGGCGGCGCCTCCAGAAACGACACCCTCATGCAGCTGCAATCCGACCTGCTCGGCATCCGCATCGAACGGCCAAAAAACATCGAAACCACTGCGCTCGGCGCCACCTTCATGGCCGGACTCAAGACCGGCTTCTTCGAGAGCGCCGACCAGATCGCCGAATTCTCCGCCATCGACAAGGTCTTTGAACCGCAGATGGACTCCGCCCGGCGAGACGATATCCTCGGGAACTGGAAACGGGCCATCGAGCGTTCCAAGGGTTGGATACAGCCTGCGTAGGCCTTGCCGAACCACGGGGAGCGGAATGCGAAGGCCACGAAAAGGCGCAGGAGGCACGGGGCGTTCCCTTGTCGTTGGAGGGTCAGACCCGAATAGCACCAACTTAAGGATCATTGGCATGGATTTATTGATCAATCCTCCCTGTGCGTGGAGCAGGCCAGCGGCCTGCGGTACGATTGCCGTATCGCCCGGTTGCCTCTCCCTCTGGTCGTTGCTGTCGTATCTCCACCCTCGCTTCGCGTCTGGCGGGCTTCGGAGCCGCCGAGATGGCGGCGACACAAGCGTATCGCAGGCCGCTGGCCTGCCCCTTGGGAATGCGGTGTTTATGCTTAAGGTGCCATTCGGGCCAGTCCCCGCCTTCCGCGTTGTGCTCCCCGCCAACCAACCCCGCTGAGCCCAAAACGAACCAACCGGGGTGTCGCCTCGCTTCTGCGCAACCATACCGGGTCATCCGCAATATGCATTGACCAAAACCAATATTCGTATACCTTTACCCGTGTTTTTGTGTCATATAGACGAATCACCCCGGGCAAAAGGAAGGCTTGTTATGTATAAGAGCATTGCGGCACTCATTGTTGGTATTCTGTTCATGTTTGGTTATGAGTCTGCGGCAGACTCGGTTGGCAATTATGCGGTTGCCGACTTCAGTAGCTATGGACATCCCATCTCGCTGGGTTCAGCGGTGACCAACGTCATTCAGGATGCCGGATTCAACTTGCTGCACCTCTCCGGCGACAACGGATATATCAAAACCGATGCAGGGATTCCCGGGTTCACAAAAGACAGCGATTGGAGCTGGATGATCATTCTAAAAAAACCGGCGGCGGAAAATTTTCGTGCTTTTATGCGGGGTTGGGCCTGGGCGGATAAAACCGGCGACTTTGACCTGCGGATCAATAACGACACCATGTATGAGTGGAATCGGCTGGGGGGGTGGAATGATTTTTCTGCAACCGACAGCAATCTGGCCACCTCCAACCTGCTCTGGGTCGCCAGCACCTACAGTGTTTCCGAGGGAACCCTCCGCCTCTATGTAAACGGTCGGCTGGCGGCAACGCATAACATCGGATCCATGGACGATTCGGCCAACAGCAACCCGGTCTGTATCAACGGTCAGTGGGCTGGCGGCAATGGCGGTCAGGGTAATATTTATGGCGAAGGAATCTTAGATTTTGCTCAGCTAATTCTGAGTAAGAGCTGTTATTCTCAGGCGAGTTTGCAACAGGCCTATTCCAACGGAACCTATATGGCCAGCGACACCAACACCTGGCTAGATATCCGAGTTAAAAGTCCACTGCCCGATATTGGCGTCGCTGGAGATCATTATGTAAATGAAGCCAATGTAGCCCCAGCTTGGCCCTATGGCTCATGGAATACAGCCGCGACCAACATTCAGGATGCAGTGGATGCCGCAACGGACGGTGATACGGTGTGGGTAGCCGATGGAATATATGACGCAGGTGGGCGCACGATTTTCGGTGCCATGACCAACCGGGTGGCAATTGATAAAGCCATCGCTGTGCGCAGTATTTATGGACCAGAGCACGCGGTTATCCAAGGAGCTGGACCAACGGGAAGCAACGCTGTGCGTTGCGTATACCTTGGAACCAACACGTTTTTGGAAGGGTTTACTCTGACCAACGGAGCAACTATGGCAAGCGGTGATGCGGTGTTTGAACGATCCGGAGGTGGTGTCTGGTGTGAAAGCTCTGCTACTGTTTCAAACTGCGTGATCATTGGGAATGCATCGAAAGGATATGGCGGAGGAAGCTACAGCGGCGATCTGATGAGCTGCACCCTCACCAATAATTCCGCTATTGATGGCGCGGGATCCTATGAGGCCAGCCTGCAGAACTGTACCGTAAGCGGAAACAGCGCCACGCGATATGGAGGAGGAATATACGGAGGAAACCTCTCGGAGTGCGAACTGAACGGGAATCAAGCCAAACGTTATGGCGCTGGAGCCTATCAAAGCACCCTCTCCAACTGCACCCTGACCGCAAATAAAACACTCTATTATTCATCCTGCATGGGCGGCGGAGCCTACCAATGCACGCTGACAGACTGTGCTCTTGATTCCAATGAAACAGGTTCGCGTGGCGGTGGTGCATATGGCGGGACACTCACCCGATGCACCCTCACCGGCAACAAAGCGAATGACAGCTCTCAGGGTGTCGGCGGTGGCGCATCCAATGCCACCCTCTACGACTGCACATTAAAAGATAACTCCGTCCGCCAAAACGGTGGCGGAGCCTACTCATGCACCCTCAACCGTTGTCGATTGATTGCAAATCATTCGAGAAATATGGGAGGAGGCGCATATGGCGGCACCCTCAACCACTGCCTTTTGACCGGAAACACCTCCAAATATGGAGGCGGTGTGTCTAGCGCGACCGTTAAAAACTGTACGCTGACCCAAAATTCCATTGTTTATCACGATGGTATTGGCGGCGGGGTATATTCCTGCTCCGTAAAAAATTCCATAATCTGGGACAACTCCGCCTCGCCGGGTACCGATCCAAATTATGGCTTTGGAACCCTAACAAATTGTTGTGCCGATCCCCTGCCTGCGGGATCAGGAAACATCGATGTGAATCCTCAATTTATTGCAACCAATGATTTCCATGTGGCGTCAACTTCTCTCTGTATCGATGCAGGAGACAGTGCCTATGTCATTTCATCCACCGACCTAGATGGACAGCTCCTCCCGCTTGATGGAGACGCAGACGGAACATCAATCGTTGATATGGGTTGCTACGAATATCTCAATGCCAGTGCCGACAGCGACGGCGACCAGCTCTCCGATGGCGATGAGCTGACCTATGGAACCGGCCTGTTGAATCCGGACAGCGATGGCGATAGCCTTTCCGACGGAAGCGAGGTTCACACGTATGGTTCCAATCCGCTGAATATCGACAGCGATGGAGATTCCTTGGACGATGGATTAGAAGTTTCCAATGGAGGGAATCCAACCAACAGCGATCAGTGGATCATCGACCATATCCGCGCCAACGGAACAACGTATGACCTCTACTCCTCCAACTCCGTTTTGGATCTCAGCATCGGGCAGGCGGCCTTTGCGGTCAGCAACGGCACCGCCGAACTCTCGCTCCAGCTCGAAGAATCAACCGACCTTGGCTCCTGGACCAATGCCGGCGATGAAGTGATCTGGAGCATTCCGGTCGACGCGGATAAAGCCTTCTATCGGGTGCGCTCCAGCCAGTGATTGGCAGGCTGCAGAAGTTTCCCTACCTCAACTTGTTTCCATTCTTCAAGAGCGGCCTCAATAAGGCGGCGTTCGATTTCGCGCTGTGTTAGGTATGGTTGGGTGACACCTTGTTTTCGCCCCTTGCTTGTCCCGCGTGGTCAAAAGGGGTAGAACATTCGTGAGTTGGAATCGGTGGAGAAAAAACAGTGCGTATATTAATTGTTGAAGATGACCAAGAGACTGCGCGGTTTGTTGCGAAAGGGCTCCGCCAGGAGGGATTTTCTGTCGACCATGCCGAAGAGGGCGAGGCGGGGTTGGCTCTTGTTTTAACCGAATCCTACGATGTGGCGGTGGTCGACATCATGCTGCCGAAGCGCGACGGACTCTCGCTGATTGATGAAATGCGCCGGAACGGAAACCATACGCCGGTGTTGGTGCTCAGCGCCCGGAATTCTGTGGATGATCGGGTTCGAGGGTTGCAGGCGGGTGGCGATGACTACCTGACCAAACCCTTTGCCTTTTCCGAGTTGGCAGCACGAATCCAAGCACTGATCCGCCGTTCTTCCCTTGCGGACGAACCGGCGATGCTTTCGGTGGCTGACCTGCGGATGGATCTGGTTCGCCGCAAGGTTTTTCGCGACGACCGCGAGATCGAGCTGCAACCCAAGGAGTTTGCCTTGCTCGAATATCTATTGCGCAATGCGGGACGGGTGGTTTCGAAGACGATGATCATGGAGCATGTCTGGGACTACAACTTCGATCCGCAAACCACTGTGGTTGAAACACGCGTCTGCCGGCTGCGCGACAAGGTGGATCGCCCATTCACCCAGAATCTCATCCACACCATCCGGGGGGTGGGCTATGTCCTCGAAGCAAAAGAGTAGTTTTTTACGAACCACCACCTTCCGGCTGACGCTCTGGTATCTCGGGGTGTTCAGTATCCTCTCGCTGGCCGTTTTCGGCGTGGTCTACTTCCTCCTCGCCTCGCACCTGCACGACC
>WFRA01000014.1 GCA_015486775.1 Kiritimatiellales bacterium
CGAACTCTTTCTGCGCAAAGCCGGCATCCAGCATGCTAGTTCAGTAAAAAGAGCCATCACGCGTCTGGTTCAGCTACAAATCATCTATCCCAAAGACCACGATTTTCGTTTCATTAACCCCTTCTTTAAATGCTGGTTATTATGGAGCAAACGATAGTCCAGCAACGACGAACTAATTGATCTTGTCACCCTCGACCCAATTAAGCGGAGATCAAGCCATGAGCTTTTACTACAATGAATATGTCCCCGTCGCCGTACGCCGCACCAAAGCCCTGAAAAAGATGGAGAAGCTGCGCAAGGCGGGCGAGGAGATCCAGCCGATCGAACCGTTTAGGACGCGTGGCATTGCCAAGAGTTTTTGGGGCAAATCGTGGTGTCGGCACCTTGAATCGTTTAGCGACTATTCCAACCGCCTGCCGCGCGGTCGCACCTACGTCCGCAATGGTTCCGTCTGCCACCTCGGCATCGACAAGGCGGTGGCCAATGCCATCGTTAGCGGATCGGAAATGTATAAACTCTCGATCCACATCGAGCCGCTCGATCCCAAAAAATGGAGCGAGATAAAAAATACCTGCAAAGGCAAAATCGGTTCGCTGATCGAACTGCTGCAGGGAAAGATTTCCGATGAGGTGATGGAGATTGTCACCGACCCCAAGAATGGATTGTTCCCGCATCCCAAGGAGATCCGGTTTAACTGCAACTGCCCCGACTGGGCCGAGATGTGCAAGCATGTGGCGGCGGCGATGTATGGCATCGGCGTGCGACTCGACACCGAGCCGGAATTGCTCTTCAAACTGCGCGGCGTCAATCACGAGGAGCTGATCCAAATCGATGATGAGATTGGTCAAATTACCGGAGGCAAACGCTCGCGCCGCCGCCGTACCCTCCAGGATGCGGATCTCGAAAACGTCTTTGGCGTTGAGCTTGAAAATGAAGCAGAACATCCCACCTTCGAACCCACCGGGACCTGCATCCGCGCCCTGCGCTCAACCCTCAACCTCTCCCAAGCCGCTTTCGCCCGCAAAGTCGGTGTCTCCGCCCCCTCGATCGCCAAATGGGAAAAAGCCGAAGGCCCCCTGAACCTACAAGCCAAATCCTTCCAAGCCTTGGAAAAGGTTTTTAAACTGATCCATTTAAAGTAGGATGATCCCATGAACGGACTCTTTATTACAGGCACCGACACCGACATCGGGAAAACTGCGCTCAGCTCGCTCCTCCTCGCCGAGCTGCGCCGCCGCCACATCAACGCAACCTACCTCAAACCAGTTCAAACCGGCTGTGTAGACGGAATCCCCGATCTAGACTATGCCCTTGCAATGGCTTCGATAAAGCCCTCGGAAGAGGAATACTGGAACATGGCACCCTACACTTTCGAGCCAGCCTGCTCACCACACCTTGCGGCGGAGATGACCGAAACCGAGATCGACATTGCCGAGATCGTGATCGCCGCGCGGACGCTGGCCAAGCAATACGACTTCGTGGTTGCCGAGGGCGCGGGCGGAATCATGGTTCCGCTCAATCGCCGCGAGTTGATGCTCGACCTCATGCAGGCACTCAAGCTCCCGGTCGTCATCGCAGCACGTCCAGGGCTTGGAACCATCAATCACACCCTGCTCTCCATCCGCGCACTCCGCTCCGACGGCCTCGACATTGCCGGCATCGTCTTCGTGGCCAGCAACGACACCAACCCCGGCTTGATCGAAGAGGACAACGCCAACACCATCGAGCAATTTGGAAAGGTTCCAATCCTTGGAACCATCCCCTACTGCGCCGCACTCGCCGACTTCAAGTCTCAGGTTTTAGGTTTCAAGTTTCAAGACTCCCTCCCCTCCCCCGTCATCACCGAGGTTGAAAAGATCGTAAACCAGTTGGAGGTGTAGAATGACCATCCAAGCAAGCCGGGCGGTCAACATGAGCCTCAGATTGATTGCTTCATGAATGGGGTATTTAGTGAGTATTTTTACAAAACGAAGAGTGCTTGTGGCTTCCGGAACAATGGTCTTGTGTCCATGGTCTTGTCAACTTTGCTGGTGTTTCTCCTGCGATTGGTGTTGAAGCTCTTCCAATGCTTGGAGGGCGGCGAGACGCTCGGCCTCGCGCTTGCTACCGGCGGTGGCCTCCCATGTTTTTCCGCAGGCCTCCACCCGGAGGGTGAAGACGCGGTCGTGCTCGGGGCCGTCGGTGGCGACAGTCCGGTAGGCCGGAATGCCGAAGCCGTTGCTCTGCGCATATTCTTGGAGAATGCCTTTGGGATTGCTCCGGGCCGAAACCGTCTCCATCCCATCCAACTCGGGTAGGAAAACCTTCTTGAAGATCTTGTTGGCGGCGCGGGCACCGCCATCGATCCAAGCCGCACCGATCAGAGCCTCAACGGCATCGGCGAGGTTGGAGGCGCGGCGGGCACCACCATTTTTCTCCTCGCCCCGGCCAAGGCGCAGGTAGGTGCCGAGTCCGAGAGCCGCCCCGATCTGCGCCAGCTTGCGGTCTTCGGTCAGGCGGCTGCGAAGCTTGGACATGTCGCCCTCGCGAGCATCCGGTTTGTTTTTGAAGAGGTGTTCGGCGGAGACCAGACTCAGCACGGCATCGCCAAGATATTCCAACCGCTGGTTGTCATCGATGGCCGCCGTGTTTTCGTAGCGGAAAGTGGGATGGGTGAGGGCAAGCTCCAAGAGCGCTTTTCTTTTGAACCGGTATCCAATCGCCTGTTCGAGTTTTCGATAACAATTTTTCATCCTATAAAAATCAGTTAAGCCGTCTGCCATTTTGTAACCTTTTGCCATCCAGCACATAGCGACTTTTTATGGTTTAACCCATTGGGTTAAGACAGGAACGGACCTATGCTCATGCGCCATCGTATCAGGAACCACACCAAAAGGAGACGACATGAACATCGGTACCGACATGCAACCTACCCACTC
>WFRA01000015.1 GCA_015486775.1 Kiritimatiellales bacterium
GGATTTTTTCGGAGGCGAGGGCGGTGGCCTCGATTTCGTCTTTGGTGGCCGAAGACGGAACTTTAATTTTATCGCGGATCTTGCCGTTGACTTGGACGACGAGTTGAAGTTCGTCGCGCTTGAGGGCTTCTTCGTTAACGGTTGGCCAGTCGGCGTTCATGATACCGGGGGCGTGGTCGAGCTCGACCCAGAGTTCTTCGGCAATGTGCGGCGCGAAGGGGGAGATGAGCAGGACGACCGTTTCGATGGCGTGCCGGAAAACGGCTTTGGCGGAGCCGGAGCTTTCGTCGGAAATCTTGAGGTGATCGATGGCGTTCATCAGCTCCATGATAGCGGCGATGGCGGTGTTGAAGGTGAAGGCGCCGTCGAGCCCGCGGGTGATCTGCTGAATGGTTTCGTGGGTTTTGCGGTAGAGGTCGCGCTCGGGGTCGGCCATGGCGGAAAGCTCCAGATTCTGGACAAGCGACGAGGACGTCGCTTCTACGAAATTAGAAGCTTCTACGAGCAGGGCGTGGTTTTCGGAGACCCGCCGCCAGATGCGTTTGAGGAAGCGGGATGCTCCTTCGACGCCGGTATCTTGCCACTCAGCCTCTTTTTCGGGCGGGCCGATGAAGAGGGTGTAGAGGCGGACGGTATCGGCACCGTATTTTTCGAGCAGGACTTCGGGGCTAACGACGTTGCCTTTGGATTTGGACATTTTGTGCAGGTTGCCGTCAGGTCCTTTTTTGCAGATCATGCCTTGGGTGAAGAGGTGCTTGAAGGGCTCGTCGAAGTCGATGAGGCCGAGGTCTTTGATGGCTTTGGTGAAGAAGCGGGCGTAGAGCAGGTGGAGGATGGCGTGCTCGATGCCGCCGATATATTGATCGACCGGCATCCATTTATTGGCGGCGGCGGAGTCGATGGCCTGGGTGGCATCCTGTGCGGAGAGATAGCGCAGGAAATACCAGGAGGAGTCGACAAAGGTGTCCATGGTGTCGGACTCGCGGGTGGCGGGTTTTCCGCACTTTGGACATTCGCAGTTCATGAAGGCTTCGCTGGATTTAAGCGGCGATTCGCCTTCGGCTTTGAATTCAACATCGGTCGGCAGGAGGATCGGGAGGTTTTCCTCCTTTTCCGGCACGACGCCGCAGGCGTCGCAATAGACCATCGGGATGGGGGCGCCCCAGTAGCGCTGGCGGGAGATGAGCCAGTCGCGCAGACGGAAGTTGATCTTTCCTTTGCCGAATCCTTTTTCTTCGGCATAGGCGGTCATTTGCTTGATGGCTTCGCGGTTTCCAAGGCCTGTAAACGGGCCGGAGTCGACACAGGTGCCATCTTCGGTGTAGGCATCCTCCATTTCGTCGAGTACGAGCGTACCGTCGGGATTCTGGATGGAGAGCTTGATGGGCAGGTCGTATTTTTTGGCGAAGGCAAAGTCGCGGGTATCGTGCGCCGGGACGGCCATGACCGCGCCAGTACCATACATGAGCACATAGTTACCGACCCACAGCTCAATCTTTTCGCCGTTGAACGGGTTGACTAGGTAGCGCCCGGTGAAGCGCCCTTCCTTTTCAACTTCGTCGGCCTCGCGGTCGAGGTTGGTGAGCTTGGAGCTGGCCTTGATGAAGTCGAGCACCTCAGCTTCCTGTGGCAGGCCTTTGACGAGGTTTTTGAGTTCGGGGTGCTCGGGGGCGAGCGCCATGTAGGTGCAGCCATAGATGGTGTCGACGCGGGTGGTGTAGCAGGAAATTTTATCGGTGTTGTCCCCTGCCCCGTCTTCGCGAGGGACAATGGGGAAATCGATTTCGGCACCTTCGGAACGACCGATCCAGTTTTTCTGCATGGTTTTCACGCGGGTGGGCCAGCCGTCGAGCGTGTCGAGATCGTCGAGCAGGCGCTGGGCATAGTCGGTGATTTTGAAAAACCATTGATCCATCGATTTTTGGACGACCTCGGAGTCGCAGCGCTCGCACGCGCCATCGACCACCTGTTCGTTGGCGAGGACGGTGGCGCAGGATGGGCACCAGTTGACGTTGGAGTTTTGCTTGTAGGCGAGGCCCTGCTTGTAGAACTGGAGGAAGAGCCACTGCGTCCATTTGTAGTAGTCGGGCATGCAGGAGGTGACCTCCTTGTCCCAGTCGTACATGCAGCCCCAGGCGCGGAGCTGCTCCTTCATGGTGGCAATGTTGGCGGCGGTGTATTCCGCGGGCGGCGTGCCGGTTTTGATGGCGGCGTTTTCGGCGGGCAGGCCGAAGGAGTCCCAGCCCATGGGCGTGAGCACATCGAAGCCCTGCATCTTTTTGTAGCGGGCGACGGCATCGCCGATGATGTAGTTGCGGCCGTGGCCGACGTGCAGCTTGCCGGAGGGGTACGGGAACATCATCAGGCAGTAGTATGGATTTTCCGCCGCCGCGAGATCGGTGTTGAAAACACCGTTGTCGTCCCAGAAATCCTGCCACTTGTTTTCGATTTCGTCGAAAGGATAGTTCTCTTGCATCGCCTTGCTCCGTTCAAAATTTTCCAAAGGGTGGAATATTAGGGATTGGGCGGAGCTTTTCCACTTCCAAAGGCTGGAAAATTCTACTTGGCGGAAACGGGCGATCCGAGCGGGCAGGCGACCGGTTCCAGGGGTTGGAAAGGCTTGAGGAAGGCTTCGGAAAAATCGTAGCCGTTGGAAAAGTCGTCGAGGGAATCCTCGTCGGTCTTGCCGAGCAGGCCTTCGTTGACGAGATTGAAGACAATGTGGCCAAAGTCGATGCATTCGCTGATGCCCCATTCCGAGAGGACGCGCTTGGTGACGGGGCCGTATTCCTTGAGCGCATATTTGCGGATGCCGTCGAGTAGCTCTTGGCCGCTGACGTGGCGGGGCGTTTCGAGCTGGCGAACAACATGGTCGAGCGCCTCGCGCACGAAAAAATAGGCCTCCGCCGAGTAGCGGGGGTCGCGTTTGAGGATGGGTTCGAGCAATTCTTCTGGGTTGGGTGTCTTCATCGTCGCTATAAATGGTTTTGAATTTGGGCGGCCAGCGCGTTCATTTCGTCAAAATCGTCGTATGTTTTGGGGTTCCAGTTCCAGTGGTGGCCGTCATCGGAAAACCGGGGGATGACATGCACATGGATGTGCGGGACTTCCTGCCCGGCGGCCGCTCCGTTGTTTTGCATGATATTGACCCCGTCGGCGCCGAGTCCGTTCATTTGCGCCTCCGCGATGCGCTTGGCGACGATGTGCAGCTTGGCCAGCAGCTCGTCGGGGGTTTCGGTCACTGGATCGCAGTGCCTTTTAGGAATCACCAGCGCATGGCCTTTGACGATCGGGCCAATGTCCATGAAGGCCAGCACTTCGTCGTCTTCGTATATGACCGTTGCGGGGATCTGTTTTTCGACGATTTTGCAAAAGATGCAATCACTCATTCCCTATTTCCTTTTTTCAGACCGCGAATGGATGCGACTATCCAAATTAGATGGTACAATTTTTTGATCGCGAATTTCACGAATCGCACGAATCTGAAGTTTTATAA
>WFRA01000016.1 GCA_015486775.1 Kiritimatiellales bacterium
GGCGAGGAGGGAACCGTCATCCTCTCCATCGAGGTATCCGCCGACGGGAAGCCCGGAAACATAAGGATTGTCCAGTCCAGCGGCTACCGCCGACTCGACGAAGCCGCGCTTAAGGCCGCGCAAAAGACCCCCTTCGCCCCCGCCCGGAAATCCGGTAGGGCCATCCCCTCCACCACCGAGCTTTCGTTTACCTTCGAGCTGACAGACGATTAGCCCCGGCTTCCCAGTTTCTCGCTGAAATATGTTTCCATCGGGAACGGCCTCCGTATGATGAACGGCGTTTTTGGAGAATTTGATGAGTTTAGAAATGTGCATTCTGGCCAGCGGGAGTTCGGGAAACTCCATCTATGTGGCCTCGGAAAAGACCCGTATCCTGATCGATGCGGGGCTTAGCGCCAAGCAGGTGGCTCTCCGGCTGGAACAGATTGGCGTAGTACCGGAAAGCATCAGCGGTATCTGCGTATCGCACGAGCATGGCGACCATATCAATGGATTGCGCGTGCTGCAAAAGCGCCACGGCATCCCGGTCTATGCCAATGCCGGCACGCTCAACGGCATCCTCCGCCAACCCAAGGCAGACGAAATCGCCGTAAAGGTTTTCCAGACCGGCTCGCCCTTCGAGATCGGCGACATTGCCATCGAGCCGTTTTCCGTTCCGCACGATGCCTACGAACCGGTGGGCTTCCGCCTCCAGTGTTCGGAAACCGCCGTCGGGATCGTAACCGACCTGGGCATGGCCACCGCGCTGGTCCGCGAAAAGCTCCGGGGCTGCCAGGCGATCATCGTGGAATCGAACCACGACGAAGACCTGCTGCTGGAGGCACCGCGCCCGTGGCCGCTCAAGCAGCGCATCCGCAGCCGCCAAGGCCATCTCTCCAACTCCGATGCCGCCCGGCTGATCGCCGAATGCGCCACCGACGCGCTCGAGCATGTTTTCCTCTCGCACCTGAGCTCCGACTGCAACACGCCCGACACCGCCCTGCGCACCGTGGCCTCCCAATTGCGGCTCGACGGCCTCGGCCACATCAGCCTCGAGGTTTCCGGTGCCCGCACGATTTCCAGTGTCTGGAAGAGGTAGAAGAGCTGCCGGGAAGCCCCTCAAAATTTAGCGAATAATGCCTTGCAGTGGGGTAGGTCTGTCGGCATATTTGCGCGCCTTTAGAAGGTTAGCAGAGCGTATTTTAACGAGGAAAACCAATGCCTAGAGAAGTCCCTTTGAAGAATGTCCGCAACATCGGAATCATGGCGCACATCGACGCCGGGAAAACCACTGTTTCCGAGCGCATCCTGTACTACACGGGTCGCTCGCACAAGATCGGCGAAGTGCATGACGGCGCGGCCACCATGGATTGGATGGAGCAGGAGCAGGAGCGCGGCATCACCATCACCTCCGCCGCCACCACCTGCATGTGGAAAGACCACATGATCTCGATTATCGACACCCCCGGCCACGTGGACTTCACAATGGAAGTGGAGCGTGCCCTGCGTGTGCTCGACGGCGCGATCGCCCTCTACTGCGCGGTGGGCGGCGTCCAGCCCCAATCCGAAACCGTCTGGCACCAGTCCGAACGCTACGAAGTGCCGAAGATCGCCTTCGTCAACAAAATGGATCGCATCGGCGCCGACTATTTCGGCGTGGTCGAAGGTATCCAGAAAATGCTTGGTGCCAACGCCGTGCCGGTCGTCATCCCGATCGGTGCATCCGACGAATTTATCGGCGTGATCGACCTGATCACCATGAAAGCACTGATCTTCAAGGAGGAGTCGCAAGGGGCGGAGTGGGACGAAACCGAGATCCCGGAAGATCTACTTGAGGAAGCCAAGGAGTGGCGCAACAATCTGGTTGAAAAATGCGCCGAGACCGACGAAGAGATGCTGGAAAAATATTTCGAGGAAGGCGACCTCTCCGAAGACGAAATCTGGAAAATCCTCCGCAAGGCCACCTGCGCCCGCGAAGTGGTTCCTGTTTTCTGCGGATCGGCCTTCAAAAACAAAGGCGTTCAGCAGGTGCTCGACGGCGTGATCAAGATCCTCCCCGCACCGAATGAAATCCCCCCGATTATCTGCACCAAAGATCCGGAAAACCAGCGCAAGGTGGACGACAACGAGGTGCTCTCCGCCCTAGCCTTTAAAATCATGTCCGATAAGCACATGGGCAAGCTGACCTATCTGCGCCTCTATTCCGGAACACTCCGGGCCGGCGAAACCATCTGGAACAGCTCGCAGCAGAAAAAGCAGCGCATTGGCCGTCTGCTCCGGATGCACTCCAACCGCCAGGAAGCCATCGAGGCGGCCGTGGCAGGCGACATCGTCGCCGTGGCCGGACTTGCCGAAACCAAAACCGGCGACACGATCTGCCA
Source organism: Kiritimatiellales bacterium (assembly GCA_015486775.1). Classification (GTDB taxonomy): domain Bacteria; phylum Verrucomicrobiota; class Kiritimatiellia; order Kiritimatiellales; family Pontiellaceae; genus Pontiella. Next base: position 2,361 of record WFRA01000016.1, read on the forward strand.
CAAGGACAATGAGATCTTTCTGGAGTCGATGGACTTCCCAGCACCGGTCATCAGCATTTCGATCAAGCCGGAGTCCAACGCCGACAACGAAAAGCTTGGCGAAGCGCTACACCGTCTGGCCGACGAAGATCCGACCTTCACCGTCGCCTTCGACCACGAAACTTCCGAAACCATCATTTCCGGCATGGGCGAGCTCCACTTGGAAATCATCGTCGACCGCCTGCGCCGCGAATTCGGAGTGGTGGCCGAAGTGGGTCGCCCAGAAGTGGCCTACCGCGAAACCGCGACCAGCCCGGCCGACGGCTCCTACAAGCACTCCAAGCAGTCCGGTGGACGCGGCCAATATGGCCATGTGGTGATGAGCGTCGAGCCCGGAAAACCCGGCGACGGATTCGAGTTTATCAACAAAGTGGTGGGTGGACGCATTCCGACCGAATACATTCCCTCCGTGGAGAAGGGCGTTATCCAGGCATTGGAAGCCGGTCCGTTCGCGGGCTACCCGGTAGTGGACATGAAGGTGACCCTCACCGATGGTTCCTACCACGAGGTGGACTCGTCGGACTTCGCCTTCCAGATTGCCGGTCGTCAAGCGTTCAAAGAGCTCTTCATGAAAGGCAACCCGCAGCTACTCGAGCCAATCATGAGCATCGAGATCACCACGCCAGACGAGTTCATGGGTGCCTGCAACGGCACCATCGCGCAGCGCCGCGGACGCATCGAGTCCATGGACGAGCGCGGCGGCATGAAGATCGTCAAGGGCATGGTTCCGCTGAGCGAAATGTTTGGCTACTCCAACACGATCCGCTCCCTCACGCAGGGTCGCGCTTCGTTCTCGATGACCTTCGAACACTACGAGGCGGTTCCGTTCTCGATTGCCGAAGAGGTGGTCAAGAAGCGCCACGAAGAGGGCAAGGTTCGATAGCTTTCCAGCCACTGGAATCGAAAAGGCCGCCCGCAGGGGCGGCCTTTTTTATTGCACCGCTACAGCTTCGCACCGCACTGCTTGCAGAAGGCGGCATCGGGATCGTGTTGCCTGCATCCGCACACGCCGCAGGTGCGTGCCTTTTTGGAGAGTGCCAGCTCGGCGGTAATGATACCGGTCGGTACGGCAATGATGCTGTAGCCGATGATCATGATACAGGCGGCCAGCGCCTGCCCCACCGGCGTCTGCGGCGAAATGTCGCCATAGCCCACGGTGGTGAGCGTGACGATCGCCCAGTAGACCGACCGCGGGATACTGGTAAATCCGTTGGCCGCGCCTTCGATCACATACATCAGCGAACCGAGGATCACCACGATCGAGAGCACCACCACCACAAAGATACCGATCTTGCGGCGGCTGGCGACGAGCGCGTTCATCAGCAGGTCGGCCTCGCCGACATACTGCGCCATCTTGAGCACCCGGAAGATGCGCAGCATCCGCAGCACCTTGATCACATCCAGCACGCGCGTGCTGGGAACAAAAAAACCAATATAAAAGGGAAGCACCGCCAACAGGTCAACTACCCCAAAAAAGCTGCGGGCGTAGCGCAACGGCTTCCGAGCACAGTAGAGGCGCAGGCCATATTCGATGGTAAAGAGCACCGTAAATGCGCCGTTGAGTCCAAAAACCAGAACTCCGTGGGTTTCGCGGATGGACTCCACCGTGCTGAGCATCGTCAGCAGGACGCTCGCCATGATGGCAACGAACAGCAGCACATCGAACAGCTTTCCTGCGGGGGTATCCGCCTCGAAGATGACTTCGTAGAGCCGCTCCTTCCTGCGCTGGATTTCATCCGACATAATGCACCACCTCCTATTCCAAGGTACTGCCTTGAAGCCGACCCGTCAACGAAAGCTCGGCGGCGGAGACGATTTCCACATCCTGGAAAGTTCCGATCAGCTCTTCCGAAGCCTGGAGAATGCGGACGGGCAGTCGCCCCTCCGTCCGCGAGGCCAGCGCCCCCTCCATGCGCGGGTCGGCGCGTTCGACGAATACGCGGCAGCTCTTCCCCACCATCTGTTCATTGTGCGCCAGCGAAGTCCGCTTGAGGATGGTGCTCAGCTTGGCCAGCCGCTCGCTCTTTTTCTGCGGCGAAACATCGTCCGGCCACTCGGCCGCCTTGGCGCCGGCGCGGGGGGAATATTTGGCGATGTAGGCCATGTTGAACCCCACCTCCTCCATCAGCTTCGCGCTGCTGTCCAGCTGTTCGTCGGTCTCGCCGCTGAAACCGACGATGATGTCGGTGAAGAGGGTCGCGGTGGGGAGCAGCTCGCGGATGTCGGCAACAATTTCTTTATAGCGGTCAACGGTGTAGTTGCGGTTCATGCGGCGGAGCACCTCGTCGTCGCCGCTCTGCACAGGGAGGTGGATCTGCTTGGCGAGGCAGCCGTACCGGGAAACCACCTCGATCACCTCGCGGGTCATGTCGCGCGGATGCGGCGAGGTGAAATAGAGCCAAAAATCCTGCCCACTCGCCTTGCCCAGTTCGCCGATCTTTTGCAGCAACTCGGCAAAGGAGCACTCCTCCCCTTTTTTATCCAGTCCGTACGAATTGACGTTTTGCCCCAGCAGGGTAATCAGCCGAACCCCTTTTTCGATCAACTTCCGAACTTCGGAAAGAATGTCCCCGCTCGCCCGCGAAACCTCTCGCCCACGCGTGTAAGGCACGGCGCAGTAGGTGCAAAATTTGTTGCAGCCGTTTTGTATGGGAACAAAGGCCTCGTAGGGCGAGGTATAGGTAGGTTCCACCTGCCAAAAGTCGGTACGCTCGTCGTTGCGCTCCAGATCGCTCAAAACGGAAGGAATCGAAGTGCTCACGCCGCATTGCCGCACCAAGGCTGGCAACTCCGGAAGCTCGTTCATCCGAAAAACCAGATCGAAAAGCTTGAGAAACTTGATCTCGTCCGCCGGCAAGATACAGCCCGAAACAAACGTGAGCAGTGGGCGTTTCGCCTTCCAGCGGTTCCACTTCTGAACCTTGTTATAGACCTTGTCGATCGCCTTTTGCCGAACGGAACAGGCCACCACGCCGATGAGATCCGCCTCCTCCTCCACCGCCGTCAATTCATAGCCCATCCCCTCGATCACACTCCGAA
>WFRA01000017.1 GCA_015486775.1 Kiritimatiellales bacterium
CCTCGCTTTGCATTCCATAAGAAAACGCCCCAACTATGAACACTCCGGAAAACTAGTTGCCCTTTTTCGACCGCACCGAGCTCTTGATCCCTTCCATCCCCTTGATCGTGCGGTATTGGCCACGGAAGCGGTTTGCCATCTCTTTGAGTTTTGGGATTGACCGATCATACCGATACTGGAATTCCCCCGCATCCTTATCCGGCACAAATTGAATGACATTAATCGAAAATTTGTCGTTTTTCTTTTTCCTGAGGCCACTGGTCAGCTGACTCGTTTTGTCTGCATACTTTTCGCGAAAGGTGAAGAATGCCTTTTTGAAGTCCCGGATGGTGTACCAGTAGTCATCCTCGGAGTGTGGAAACTCGATGTCAGGGAAATAGGCCTTGTTCATTTCCCATTTGCTCTTCCGGTTGATTGCCCTTGGCGCGTCGCCCTTGGCCAGCCGCTTCTTGTTGTCCTCATCAAGCAACTTCAGAGCCTTCTGATAGCATTCTTCATATTTTTTTGCCGCCGATTTTCCCAAGGGAATCCTTTTTCCCCAGTTTACTTGATATCCAAAAATGGAGGTCAGCAAAAAGACCGTATCGGCCTGCTCCTTCATGGCTTCGGCGACGGCTGGATACCATCCCCTGAGCTTTTCGATCTTACCGATTTTGAAATCCTCGGTAACGCGATGTCCGCCGGGACCCAATGTTTTGGGGCCGAACTGGTCGGCTTTCATGCCCTTGGAAACCTTGTTCAGAGGATCAAGCCATTTGGCAATCTTGTCGACATTGGCTCGGTTGGCTGGCACCAAAGAGGGGAAGAGAACATAGGTGCTCCCTGTACCAAACACGGCGATATTGAAGAGCGTGGTGGGGGGAAGGCTGTCGATAATCCGCACCAGTTCGTCCTTGATGAGGGTATATCCCTTGATGCCCCCCACTTCGTCGTACATGATGTATTCCCGACTATCGAGAATGAGGAAAACCTTTTCGCCCTTGCTCTTCACACCGAAAACCTCGACCTCGGGCATGCTGAACCCCACGCCCGCAACGCCGTCGAAGGCGGCTCCGGCAGCCGCGCCCATGCCGCCTTTGATGCCGACAATTTCCGGCATTTTGATGTCCGGCATTTTTTGGTTCATCCGGCTCTTGACGGTGATTTGCTTGCGGAGCTTGGGCTTCGGTCTCTTTTTCTTCATTTTTACCGGAACCTGCAATCTCTTCACCGGCATCTTGGGGCGCGTTACATGGGGTGCCTCGAACTGGTTTTCGTTTTTCAAAACCACCGACACAGCCACGAAAGAGGCCGCCATCACCAGCAGGATCAGGTGGAGCACCAGACTCACCAGCATCGCACTCGATTTTGCATGGTTTGCAAAGAATCTTTTTTTCGGTTTATCCATCACATCTCCATCTGTACAAACAAATCCATCGTGTTTCGATCCGCAAGTCCCCGCAGTTACTGCAATCTGACTCCTTCGACCCGTAGCAAACAGACTCCAACTAAACGACGGACATTGTATTTAGATCGGTTCGGCAGTATAGCTTTTTCTGTAAAAATTATTATTCACCGATGGATCCCCGCTCCAAAATAGGTGCCGCCCAGCCCGGAACGGAACCCGCCCTTGAGCGTAGTCTTGCGGATTGGATGAATTGGACAAAGGGAGGAATGGATTTTGGAGGGAAACCGGATTGGTCGAACCAATTATGCCACCGAGCAGGCGATGTGGCTCGGATTTTCTGTCATACGGCCCTTGAAAATAGGCAAAAACTATCCTCGCTATTTTTGCGCCTGTGCAGGTAGTCTTCGTGCGGATTGAGGTCAATCCTCCCCTCGGGGATCAAAACAAGTAGGTAGTCGTCTCCCTTTGTGGAAACTGGCTATTGTGTTTAAAAGGCCGGGAACGGCCCGTTTAGGAGTGGAAGAAAGTTATGTCAAACCAGCTAGAGACCGGTATCGTCAAGTGGTTCAATGAAGAAAAAGGCTTCGGCTTTATCTCGCGTGATGGTGGAGAGGATGTTTTCGTGCATTTCACCGCAATCAACATGGAAGGGCGCCGTACCCTCCTCGAAGGGCAAAACGTCTCCTTCGAAGTAACCGCTGGAGAGAAGGGGCCGCAGGCCGAAAACGTCACCGTTGTCGGCTAACCACGCTTCCGCTTGCCGGAAACTTCCAAGGATTGGAACACTCCGCGTGTCTCCACCCCTTGGAAGGGTGGATTCAGCCAACCAAAACCAAGGAGTCTCTCCTTGGGTTCCGTTTCACCGTGTCCGGACTGGACACGGTTTTTTTCCGAACCGCTCAGTCCAAATCGATGGCCAAATCGAGCATGCGGTCGTCCTCGAAGATGTAGCGACCGGAAAAATACCGCCCGGCCAACATGTGCGGGAACCAGGTGTGGTCGTCCTCCCACATGCGGTCGAAGGGAAGGTCGTCGATGGGAAACCATAGCGGGATGGCTTCGTCGGTCTCGGTGGGTGTACCTTCGAATCCGGTGGCTGTAAAAACATAGCCGTGGATGGAAAACCCGTCGATAAACTGGAAGTGGAGCAGCCCGCCATCCTCCACCCCGGTGGGGGTGATGCAGAGCTCCTCCTGCGTTTCGCGGATGGCGCATTCGCGCGGGGTTTCGCCGGGTTCGATCTTTCCGCCGGGACCGTTGATCTTGCCCTTGCCGAGTCCGCGTTTCTTGTGGATGAGCAGAATCCGGCCATCCTGGACAACAAACATTAACGTGGCTCGCTCCACCGGGTTCCAATTTTCCCAATCCACATCGTCTACGGTTCTGTACATCGCTGTTTCCTTTTTTCAGGAGAAGTGGTGGGGTGTCGCTTCGGCGGTCGACATGGCGATCCTGAAATTTTTCGGCCACACCAACTGGCGCGGACTTCCGCCAGTAGCTGTTCGGATGTTTTACCGGAGCAGTCGATCACTGCGTCCGCATGTTCTAGGTAAAGTGGGCGGCGCTCGGCAGCCAGATCCTCCAGCGCCATCCCCGGGCGGATCACCACGCCGCGCTCGGCGATATTGCCAATGCGCCGCTTGATTTCCTCCACTGGTAGATCGAGAAACAGCACCTGCGCCATCGCCCGCAGGTGCGCCATCGCATCGGGGCAATAGACCGCGCTACCGCCGGTGGCCACCACACAGTTTTCGCAAACCAGCGTCCGCACCGTGTAGCATTCCAGCTTCCGATAGGCCTCCATGCCGTTGGCATCTTGGTACGCCTGCATGGACATGCCCGCCCGCGCCTGCACCAGCAAGTCGGTGTCGACAAACCCCATCGAAAGCCACTTGGCCAGCTGCACGCCCAGCGTGCTCTTGCCGCTCGCCGGCATGCCAATCAAAACAATATTCGACTTCATGGCCGCTACGCTTCGTAGTCCACCACCGCCCGGTCGCAGACCAGCGGCTTGACAAACCCCACCACCTTTTGGTGTTCCGGATGCGTGGCATAGGCCTGCAAATCTTCCAAGGTTTGGAACTCGGTGCAGAGCACCATGTCCATCGCCGCCGGTTTGCCCGAAAGATCCATCCCCACCTCGATCTTCAACAGCGTCGGCACCACGCCCTGCAGGGCTTCGAGCTGCCGCTTCATCTCCAGCCTGTCCGCCTCGGCCACATCCGCCTTAAACTTCCACATCACAACATGCTTGATCATTGTCCACTCCTCTCCATTGAACTTAGAACTACTGTGTACCCGGCACCGTGCGTCCGCAATCAAATTGAGTTCCAATCCTTGGAAAACGGCGGTTTGAGAGGCAAAAGCGCAAACAAGGCGCGGATAAATCCCACAAATTCCCGTTTGGGCTTGAGTGGGGGCGGCGGCTTGACCTATGTTGCCCTCTTGTTTTTATCAAAGGAAAGAGGTGTAGATGAATATCGTGGTATGCATTAAGCAGGTGCCCGATTCGGACAAGGTTACGATTGATCGCGAAACCAACCGTCTGAACCGCGCAGGGGTTCCGAGTATTATCAACCCATTCGACGAGAATGCGCTCGAAATGGCGCTCCAGCTCAAGGACATCCATGGCGGCAAGGTGATTGTGGTCTCCATGGGGCCGCCGCAGGCCGATCAGGCGTTGCGCACCGCGCTCTCGCACGGGGCGGACGAGGCCATCCTAGTTTCCGATCGCAAGTTTGGCGGCGCCGACACCTGGGCCACCTCCTACACCATCAGCCTCGCCATCAAGAAGATCGAAGGTGTTGACCTGATCCTCTTCGGCAAGCAGGCGATCGACGGCGACACCGCGCAGGTCGGCCCCGGCGTGGCGCACTTCCTCGATATTCCGGTGCTCACCTACGCCAAGGACATCGAGGTGACCGGCGACACCTTCAAGGTAACCAAGGTGACCGAAGACGGCTACGAGGTCTGGGATATCGACAAGCCCGCCGCCCTCACC
>WFRA01000018.1 GCA_015486775.1 Kiritimatiellales bacterium
CCCTTCTTCCCTGTCCCGGCCCGCAGGGAATAGGTGTTGTTGGGCGAGGTTTGGCGACCCACCGACACCACCGTTTTCGAGCCATCGAGGATTTTGTAGCCGTTCCCGACCGGGTCGAGCAGCAACCCCTCCCCGTTGCCGTAGAGGGTGTCGCCGACCGCCCGGATGCCGGTCTGGAAAAGGGTGGTGTGCACCGGCGCGGAGGGGTCGTCGCTGCGAATGTCCGACCCGAGGCAGAGAAGCTGGTCGCCGAAGCAGAAGACCGACTTGCGTGCCTTGAGGCGGCCGGGGAACGACATTTTTTTCTTTTCGGGATCGATGGTGTATCCGTTGCCTTCGTCGAGCTTCATGGCCCAGACCCCGTTGCCCGCGAGGGCGCATCCCCCGGCATAGGTCTCCTCGGACTTGAACATCACCAGCGGTGCCTCCGGCTCCAGCTCGGCGAACGGGCGTTCGATGGCGGTGGCGCCCGGCGGGTGGTTCCAGTCCCAGCCATCCTCCACATAGCCCGCCTCCGCCGGGGGCATGTTCGGCAGGATCTGCACCGTGCCGTTGGACTGGTAGCGGCCGTAGCGGTTGTCGAACTTGTAGATTTCCGAAGCCCAGACATTGCGGTTGTAGCCTTTGATGTTCACCGACCAATCGGCGCGGCGGTGCACGGAGAGCGCGGCGTAGGGGAAGGTCCAGTGTCCGCTGGGCGGCGCGGTGTCGAGGTCGAGCCGGTCGAACAGATGGCCGTCGGGCCGGCCCCAGAACCGCACATAGGCTGCGGCCACGTCGGGGTCGATCGGCTCCGTGCCGCCGGGCGATCCGGCCAGGGCCAGGAGGAGGCAGGCATCCTTGAGCTTCCCGAAGTCCCCGCCGAGCGGGTGGCGGCCGGCCTGGCCGAGCCCCCAGTAGAGCGGGTTGCTGTAGACCGTCGCCGCCAGGAACGCCCGCTTGAAGTTGGCATGCCCCGCCTTGCGGATGCGGAACGAGGTTCCCGAAAGCGCCCAGAGGCTTGTGGGCACGCGCTCGAACGCCCCGGCGGCATAGGCGGGATAGTGCCCGTTGTGGTGCCAGGCCGTCCCGTCGGGACGGAAGCCCCCGGCGCTGTCAGTGAGCGCCAGCGCGGAGGAGAGATGGTCCGAGTAGGCACCGAGATAGGCGGCCTGCATATCGGGGTCGGAGGCGAGGAAGGAGGCCATCAGCCGGTAGGCCGACTGGGTGTTGTAGTAGTCGAGGTTCGATTCCAGCCGGGCGGGGTCGAGCATTTCACCAAAGTCGAGCTGCCAGCGCACCGAGTCGCCGACGGCTTCGAGCAGCCCCCTTTCGGCCAGCGTATCCCGCATCAGGAAAAAGGCGGTGTGGAGTTCGCGGGTGCTGTAGCCGACGTGGTGCGCGGTGCCCTGCGAGCTGCCCGCGGCCCAGCCCTGGTCCAGATAATATTCCGAGGCCTCGGCGAAAAGATCGGCCAGCGCCCCGTCGTGGGTGGTGTCGTACTCCTTCGCCAGGTAGAGCATGATCTTCCCAAAGTCGCCCAGCTTGAAATATTCGGGTTCGCCATCCAGAAAGAGTTCGTAGCGGATCGGCTCCACCTGCCGGTCGAACTTGAGCGGCTTGCCGAACTCGAACGCCTTGCGGAAAAAATCGATGCCCATCACCCGGGGCGCCTTCCTGGAATAGTTCAGCCAGAGCCGGTCGGAAACCTTGATCAGGTCGGCCCGCTGCGCGCGGGTGGTTTTCGGGGCGGGGAGATCCGCCAGCAGGTTCCAGAGCGGGAGTTTCGGCATCCAGTGGTCGCGCGAGTTCACCCCGCCCGCCTTGATGAACAGAACCTCCTGGCCGGGGTACGGATGGCGGTCGTCGATATATTGGGAAAAGACCAGATCGTCGAACCAGAGCGTTCCCGCCGACCGCGGCGCGGTGAAGCGGACGGATTCCACCCGGAAGGGTTTTCCCGGACTCGGCACCCTGCCCTGCATCTCGTGGAACGGAACCCAGACCGTCCGCCACCCCTTGAATCCCAGGTTCAGATCAAAATGCACCCGGCCGTTGAACTCGATATGCAAGGCATCCTGGAGCGGCGTTTCGTTGTAGATCGACATCACGAAAGCCGGGCTGGCCGGAAAGTGCGAACCATATTTCGCGCCGCTCTCCTCCGGCGACAACGACCGGAGGTTCGTCGCCTCCAGCACCGCCCCCGGCACGAAAGACCACTCCAGCGACTTTACGCCAAACTGCGAACGGTCCACAACCACGTGCAGCCCCCCACCGCTAAAATTCGCCAGGTCGACACGGTGTTCGAAAGAAGTTCCGGCCATTGGAACCCCCAAGGCATGGCAAGCCACGGCGCATAGCAGCGCCGTGGCGGCAAACAGGCATCTCATCGGTTATCCTCTTTTTCGGGCGCGTCCGCAATCCGGCCAGATCCAAGATCCACGCACTGCCCGGATCCTCGCACAGTGGGTTCTGCTTGTCAAAGTCCGGCACTATGGGGAAGCAATCTTCGTGCCACAGGTTCCGTTTCAGGCCAGCACCGCGTCGGCATGCCTTCCAGCCAAAGATGCAACCAAGGGCAAGAAACCCCGCTTCCGCCGCAAACTCCTTGTCCATATTGCCGCTCGGTAAAAGATGTTTTAAATGATGCCGTTTTGCCTATTAATTTTTTGTAGTTTATTGCTGTCAAAGCAATAAATTGGAGATACAACTGACGTGTCGGAAATAGGAAGTACGACAATGAGTTGACGTTCACACATGCCCGATCCGGGCAAAAAAACGGGGAGAGACCATGAAAGCAAAAGCATTCCGCATCACCATGCTGCTGACCGCAGCCCTTTCCATTGCAGCGCCCACCTTGCTGCAGGCACAAGAAGAGAACGATTGGGGCGACGCCCCCGAGCCAGCCTACAAAACGCTGGCCGCGAGCGGTGGCGCGTACCACGCCATCAACACGGCCGTCTTTCTTGGTGCCGGAGTGGATGCCGAACCCGACGGGCAGCCCGACGCCAATGCGCGCGGTGACGACATCAACATCCTCTATCCGGGAATCCCCTACCCCCCTGGCGACGAGGACGGCGTGGTATTCCATTCCGCCTTTGCGCAAAACCAGGGTGTTTCCCTGACCGTCAACGCATCCATTGCCGGGAAGCTCGATGCGTGGATCGACTACAACCAGGATGGGACATGGGGGCCAGCTGAACAAGTTTTTGCCAGCAAATCGCTGGCAGCCGGCGCCAATACCCTGAACTTCCTGGTTCCCGCCGGCGCGGCGGTCGGGCAAACCTATGCACGCTTCCGCTTTAGCACGGTTGGCGGTCTCAACCCGACCGGCTTTGCACCGGACGGCGAGGTGGAGGATTATGAAATCTGGATCGAACCGGAGCAGGGCGATCCCAACAAAATGCATTGGGCGCAATATCCCGATCCCGACGGGTGGGATGTCATGGCTTGCTTCCATGAGGAGATGCAAATGCAGAAGGTGCTGGCCGACGACTTCCGCTGCACCTCCAACGGCCCAATCAGCCATATCACCTTCTGGGGATCGTGGTTCAACGATGAATTCGATGCGCAAGCCCCCTTCCAGAGCATCACAAACATCCACCTGAGCATACACTCGGACATACCCGACCCCGACGAGAACGGCCCGGAATACAGCCATCCCGGCAACCTGCTCTGGGCGCAGGATATCGACCCAAACAGTCCCCCTCCCGGATGGATCATCTCCGATCCGGTCGAAGAGGATCCCTCCTGGCAGGGCTGGTACGACCCCAATATGGACGGGGTCTTCACCAACAACCACCAGCGCTATTTCCGCTACGATGTCCAGATCCCCGAGAGCGAAGCTTTTGTGCAGACCGAAGGCACCATCTACTGGCTGGATATCAGCGTTGGAACCACCCGGGGACAATGGGGCTGGAAAACCTCCCGTTCGACACACTTTAACGACGATGCCGTCTGGACCGACATGCCCGTAAACGATCCCTCGCAATGGAACGAGCTCCACGACCCCGTCTACAGCAACTCGCTCGACCTCGCCTTCATCATCGATGGCGGCGCGCCGCCAGAGGAATATGATTGGGGCGACCTGCCCGATGCATTCAACACGACCTCTGCCGCCAACGGTGCGTGCCACACCATCGTGCAAGGCATCTATCTGGGTGCAGGCATCGATGCTGAGCCTGACGGGCAACCCAGTCCCGGCGCGGACGGCGACGACCTCGCCGGCCCGACGCCCTACCCCCCCGGCGACGAGGACGGCGTCGTGTTCCTCCAGCCATTGGTTGCCGGTAATATTGGCGGCTCAGCCCTGCAAGTGACCGCATCCATCGGTGGGACTCTCGAAATCTGGATGGATCTCGACAACAGTGGTAGCTGGACGGCGGGCGATAATCTCTACACGGGAACCATTGTAGCCGGCCCGAACATGATCCCGATCTCCATCCCATCCACCACCGCCGCCGGCCCCAACGTCATGCGCTTCCGCTTCAATACCCTCGGAGCCATCGGCTCGCCGACCGGCGGTCCGGCCGTCAACGGCGAGGTGGAAGACTACAAGGTTTATGTCGAAGAACTCGACTGGGGCGACGCGCTGGACAACGTGGTTCCCACCGGCTATCCGACCCTCAGTGTCAACAATGGTGCCCGCCACATCATCACCGGCTTGCGGCTGGGTAGCCTGATCGACCCGGAAACGGACGGTCAGGCCTCCAATGGCGCGGACGGCGACGACCTCTGGGACGGCTCGGACGACGAGGACGGCGTTACCTTCGACACCGCCCCATTGATCCCCGGAGCCTGGGCACAGGTCACCGTTACCCTAAACGGTTTCCCCGGAACCACGAACTACTTGCAGGGCTGGGTGGATTTCTACGGAAACACCAACTGGACCGATACGGGCGAACAGATTTTCACCGATGTGCCTCTTGTATCGCCCGGAACCTACACACTCAGTTTCCCGGTGCCAACCACGGCTTCCAATGGCACGGCTCAGGCTCGCTTCCGCCTGAGTTCCCACACCGGAATTCCGCAGACCGGCCTGGCATACGACGGCGAAGTCGAAGACTACGCAATCGAGATCTCCAAACCGGTTGATCTGGACTGGGGCGACGCCTACGATTCGTGGCAATCGCCAGTCTACCCCACGCTCTATGCCAACAATGGTGCCTGCCACGTGATCGATCCAAGCATATTCCTAGGCGCTGGGGTGGATGCCGAACCCGATGGACAACCGAACCTACCAGCCAATGGCGACGACACGAATGCAAGCTATCCAGGCATTCCCTATCCACCCGGTGACGAGGACGGCGTGACCTTTACCACTCCGCTGCAGCCCGGCGGCTATGCCGGAGTGGATGTGGTGGCCTCCAAGGCGGGCATACTCGATGCTTGGATCGACTTCAACAACGATGGCGACTGGGCCGATACCGGCGAACAGATCTTCACCCACACCGTACTCAGCGCGGGAACCAACTCACTGCTCTTTGCGGTTCCGTTGACGGCCGTGCAGAACAATCCCGCCGTGGCACGCTTCCGCTATTCCAGCGCCGGCGTGGCCTCCTACACCGGGCTCGCTAGCGATGGCGAGGTGGAGGACTACTTGGTCGACATCGAATCCATCGAAGAGCAGGGGACGGATTTTGGCGACTCGCCCTTCGTTCCGGAAACCATACTGCCGCAAGGTGCCCGCCACACCATCGTGGCTGGTGTCGTGCTCGGCGCGGCGATTGATGCCGAGACGGACGGACAACCCGATCCACAGGCACTGGGCGACGACATAGCCAACCTGCCCGACGAGGATGGCATCGCCTTCACCTCCAAGATTGTGGCGGGGACAAACGCTACGGTCGATGTCGTGGCTGGCGTATTGGGCGGGAAGCTGGATGCCTGGATCGACTTCGATGCCGACGGGGCATGGAGCCCCGGCGAGCAGATCTTCATCTCGCAGTCGGTGAGTGCGGGGATCAACCACCTGAGCTTCTTGGTTCCGCAACCGGCGGCACTCGGGACGACCTTCGCCCGCTTCCGCATCTCCACCGCCGGTGGTCTCGCGCCGATCGGCGGGGCAACAGACGGCGAAGTGGAGGACTATATGGTCGAGCTGTTCCAGCCCGCCCCCACCAACCTAGTCATCACCAACCTGACCTTCCTTGTCTCGAACACGGTGGCGAAGATCGAGTGGACTTCGGAAGCCAACATCATCTACCAGCTGCAGGCGACCACCAACCTGATGGTCAGCAACAGCTTCATGGATGTCGAGACCACCGTGCTCGGCCCAGTCAACTGGCAGACCAACAGCATGTCGGCGGAAACCGACAAGTTCTACCGCGTCACCGCGCCGTGGACTCCGTAGCCCGATAGTTCCGGACATCGGAACTTCCAGGGGTTGGAAAATATTCCAGCCCCTGGTTTTTTTCACCACCAGAGGCGATAGGCGGGGTCGAGCGGAAAGGCGTTTTCGATGTGGCGGATTTCGGGGGCGGCACCGCCGGGTTCGCCAATCACCTCGACCACATCGAAGCGGATGAACTTCGGCTCGGGCTTTGTTCGTTTGAGGTACGCCACCGCCGCGCGGGAGAGGTGCTTGCGCTTGGCTTTGTTCACCGCCGCAAAGGGACGGCCATAGTTTTCGTTTTTCCGGGTTTTGACCTCCACGAAAACCAGCGTGGTGCCGTCTCTGGCAATGAGGTCGATTTCGTCGCGCTTGCCGACCCGCACGCGCCGGCCAACAATCTCGAACCGTTTCTTTTTGAGCAGTTTGGCGGCCACCTCCTCGCCCCACCGCCCTGACTCCAAGTGGGCGGGTTCTTCGGGAGCGCTGCGGGAAAAATGTTTTTTCAGCCACGAAAAGGCGTACGAAAAACGGGAACCCGCACCGGGTTCGTCTTCGCGCCTTTTGTGCCTCTCTGCGGCCATGATTTATCAGTCCACAATTTTTCTGTAGAGGGCAATGTAGTCCTTCGCCATGTGGACGACGGAAAAGTCCTGCTTCATGGCGCGGCGCATCAGCGCCCTCCAGCGGCGGGTGTCCGGAAAGAGCTCCAGCGCGCGTTCCAGGCATTGGAAAAAGGCCTCGGGGGAATCCTCGTGGAACTTGAATCCGGTGCCGCCCTTTTCGGCGGCATCGACCACGGAATCCTCCAGCCCCCCCACCCCATGCACCAGCGGGAGGGTTCCATAGCGCATGCTGTAGAGCTGGTTCTGGCCGCAGGGTTCGAACTCCGACGGCATCAGGAAGAGATCCGCCCCGGCCTCGATCCGGTGCGCCTTTTCCTGGGAAAACTCGATCCAGGAACAGACCTGCCCCGGCCAGCGTTCCGCCCACTCGCGGCAGGCCTCCTCGTAGGGGCGGTCGCCCGTGCCGAGGATAACGAGCTGGGCGCCGGTTCCCACGATCCGTCCGATCGCCCCGGCGAGCAGGTCGATCCCCTTTTGCGGCACCAGGCGGGTAATCATTCCAAGCACTGGAACTTTTGGATCGGGGACGAAGTCGGCCTCCTCCTGCAACGCCTTTTTGCAGGCCGCCTTTCCCGAGAGGTCGGCGGCGGAATAGTTAGCAGGGATGAGCGGGTCGGTCTCGGGGTTCCATCGCGAATAGTCCACCCCGTTGAGGATGCCGAAAAGCACGTCGCCGCGCTCGCGCAGCACACCGTCGAGCTTGCAGCCGAAGCGCCAGGTCTGGATCTCCCTGGCATAGCTCGGGCTGACGGCGTTGATGGCGGTGGCGGCCACCAGCCCGCCCTTGAGGACGTTGATCTCGCCATAGAATTCGAGCGTGTGCATGGTGTAGCAATGAGCCGGCAGCTGGGTCATATGGAACTTTTCGGCGGGTGCCCAGCCCTGGTGCGCCAGGTTGTGGATGGTGAAAAGGGTCTTTTCCACGCCGTTGCGGTAGTGGCCATCGATGCCATACTGGAGAAACATCGGCACCAGGCCCGTGTGCCAATCGTTGCAATGCACCACATCCGGCTGGAGCCCCCATTCGTCGATCAGCTGCACGACCGCCTTCTGGAAAAAGAGGAAGCGTTCAAAGTTGTCGCCATAGCCGTGCCCGGCGTGGCCATAGATTCCCGGGCGATCGAAAAACTCCACATTGTGGATAAAGAAGGTGGTTACGCCCCTGCACTCCTGCTTCCAAACCGATCCGTAGAACCAAGCGTTCCCCAGCGGGATGTGCAACTCCGCATCGCACTTTTCAAGCCGGTGTTTCTCGCGGTCAATATCGGCATAGAGCGGCATCATGCGGATCACCTCCACCCCCTGCTCCACCAGTGCCTTCGGCAGGGCTGCCGCCACATCCCCCAGCCCGCCCATCGAGGCGAACGGCACAATCTCGCTACTTGCAAAAACAATCTTCATGCACGCACCATACAGGAACCGCCCCTACAGGATCAATATTCCTTATAGACGGCCTGCCCGGCCTCCACCAGCCGATCGTTGACATTGATCCAGCAATCCGGCTCCTCCTCCAGCCAGATCTCGGCCAGAAAACGGCCATACTTTCCGCGCCGGTCCTTCTTGGTCTGGATAAAGACCTCCTGGCCGAGCACCAACTCCCGCAGGAAATCGCGCGAAACCTTGCCCTCGGCCTTCTCCTCGCCGCGCATCTCCGGCGCATTGATCCGTAGCAGGCGCAACTTTTCGTTGCGCACCCAGATCCCCATACCCAGGTCGATGTCCGCCCGGCAGGTGTCGCCATCGTAAACCGAGATAATCTTTGCCCGGTAATAGTAGAGTTTCTCCTTCATGTCAGCCTCCTATAGCTGGGTAATGTATACACCATTGCCCCAGGTAACGCCACCGCAAAGCGCGGCGGCTTCCGCCGCCGGCACGGAAATTTTCCGAGGATTGGAAGCGGGTGCCGTTGACATTGCCCGGGGGTTGGATAAGAATCCCGGCTTTCATTCACCCCAGATTCGATCGACGAAGGAGAGACCCCATGGCCGCAAAAAAAACAGCCCCCGCAGACAAATCATCCGCCCTGAGTGCCGTAGTTGCGCAGATCCAAAAACAGTATGGCGAGGGTGCCATCGTCAAGCTCGGCGACGCCGCCGCCAACACTAAGATCGAAACCATCTCCACTGGCGCGCTCACCGTCGACCTCGCGCTCGGCGTCGGCGGCCTCCCCCGGGGGCGCGTCGTCGAAATCTACGGCCCCGAATCCTCCGGCAAGACCACGCTCGTCTCCCACGTGATCGCCAACGCCCAAAAAGCCGGCGGCTCCGCCGCCTTCATCGACACCGAGCACGCGCTCGACCCCGCCTACGCCAAAAAGATCGGCGTGGACATCGACAACCTGCTCGTCTCCCAGCCCGACTCCGGCGAGGAGGCGCTGAACATTTGCGAGGCGCTCGTGAAGAGCAACTCGCTCGACGTGGTGGTGGTCGACTCCGTCGCCGCCCTCGCCCCCCGCGCCGAGCTCGACGGCGAAATGGGTCAGTCGCATGTCGGCCTGCAAGCCCGCCTCATGTCGCAGGCCCTGCGCAAATTGACGGCTGCCATCAACCACTCCCGCACCACCTGCATCTTCACCAACCAGATCCGCGAAAAAGTTGGCGTCATGTTCGGCAGCCCCGAAACCACCCCCGGCGGCCGCGCCCTCAAATTCTACTCCTCCGTCCGCCTCGACATCCGCCGCATCGGCCAGCTCAAGGACTCCTCCGGCAAAGTCTACGGCAACCGCACCCGCGTCAAAGTCGTCAAAAACAAGGTCGCCGCCCCCTTCCGCCAAGCCGAATTCGACATCCTCTACGCCGAAGGTATCTCCTACACCGGCTCCGTCATCGATGCCGCCATCGACGCCGGCATCATCGACAAAAAAGGCTCGTGGCTCTCCATGGACGGCACCCAGCTCGGCCAAGGCCGCGACTCCGCCGTCCGCGCCCTCAAAGAAGACCCCGCCCTCTGCAACTCCGTCGTCGAGCGCATCCTCAAAGCCAACGAGGAATCCGGTAAATAATAGATATACTTTGCATGGGTGAAACTCTGGGAACGCCGAGCCCCAGCTCGGCACACCGCCCCCCTCTTGCTTGGGCAACCGGGACGGATTGCCCTACCTTCCGTACCGCAGGCGGCTCGCCTGCTCCATGCCGAGTGCGGCGAACAAGGCAGGCGGGACGCCTGCGGCACGAAAAGCTGCGAGGTCAGGCCGGATCAAAGGGAATGTAGCCGCGAAAAGGCGCAAGACGCACAAAAAATCCAATGGCTGGAAAAATATTGCTTCCTGCCGATGCACCTATTCGTAGCAGCGATGTCCCCGTCGCTTTGATGACCCAAAAAACTCCAGCTACTGCGGGAAACAAACAGGGCGTGCCCGGGAACGCCGAGCCCCAGCTCGGCACACCGCCTCCCGCTTGCTTGGGCAACCGGGACGGATTGCCCTACTTTCCTGCACTCCCACCCGGGAACGCCGAGCCCCAGCTCGGCCTGAAAAGAAAACCCCGCACAGAAAAACAAACCGATATCCTTTCCCTGCTCCTTTTTAATTTTTTCAATAGCAATCAAATCGACCTTGCCTGTTGCAAGAAAACTAGCTATCAAGGAGGGAAAGTAATGAGCAGAATATTAAAATATCGAACCCCTTCGACGATTCCTTGCCCTCCACTTTCCCGCCAGCAAGTCAAAGTCAAGCGGGACGCTCAACCTTGCAGAATTTCATGGGCGATACGCCGTAGCGACGTCCCCGCCGCTTGCCCGGGCTATGAAACCGCGACGGTGGCGTCGCTACACAGACTTCAGCGGAATGCTCTTTCCATCCCGCTCCTCCTTGTGTTCTGTGCGCCTTTTCACGGCCATCGAATTCCTTCCCGCCCTAACCCGCAAATAATTGAGCACAGTTGGGCGGGGTATACCGGTTTAGCGGGAGGTGTCGATGGCGTAGAGGTAGCGTTTGATTTTCTGGGTGGTGGTTTTGTCGAACTCGTCGAAGCGGATCTGGATCTTGCGCGGCCGCTTGTAGTCGGAGAGTTCGGCGAGCTGTTTGCGAATATCTTCGCGCACCAGCTTCTCGACCTGCCCGTCGGTCAGGTGCTCCCCGGTCTTGTCTTCAAGCGCGGCGATGCGCTCGGGGTCGGGAACGGCCAGCAGGCCGACGCGCTCGCCGGTATCCTCGCCGGGTTCGCGGTAGCCCAGCGCCAGGCATTCGAGCAC
The DNA here is from genome assembly GCA_015486775.1 of Kiritimatiellales bacterium. Lineage (GTDB taxonomy): Bacteria > Verrucomicrobiota > Kiritimatiellia > Kiritimatiellales > Pontiellaceae > Pontiella. Next base: position 11,128 of record WFRA01000018.1, read on the forward strand.
CCATTCGCTCTTGAGCACCTGCCGCTCAATCTCCTCTGGATAGATGTTCTTCCCCTCGCGGTTGACGATCAGGCTCTTCTTCCGGCCATTGATGACCACGTAGCCGTCGTCGTCGATGTAGCCCATGTCGCCGGTGTGGTACCAGCCGTCGCGGAGCACCTTTTCGGTCTCTTCGGGATTGTTGTAGTAGCCCTGCATCACGTTGTCGCCCCGGGCGGCGATCTCCCCCGCCCCCTCGGCGTTGGGATCGACGATCCTGATCTCGACCCCGGAGAGCGGAAGCCCGACGGTTCCAACCTTTGGAGCGTGCATCGGATTGAGCGTCAGTACCGGGGCGGTCTCCGTAACGCCGTATCCCTCGACCATCCTGAAGCCCAGCCGGTTCCATCCGGCGAGCGTGGCGGGGCTGATCGGCGCCCCGCCCGAAACCATCAGGCGCAGCGAGCCGCCCAGCCTTTGGTAGATCTTTTTGCCCACCACCCGGGTCAGCCCGCAGCGGCACATCAGCCGGGTCAGCTTCCTCTCGTTGATCCCGCTCTGGATGCGGGCGAGCATTTTTTCGAACAGCAGCGGCACGGCAATCAGTACCGTCGGCGCGCACTCGGCCATATTGGGCTGGATGGTCCGCAGGCTCTCCACCAGACTCACCTGGCACTGCGCACGGGCCGGCAGCACCAGCATGGTCGTGAAGGCGAACGAATGGTGCAGCGGCAGCACCAGCATGAAATTGTCGGTCTTGCGAATATCGATCCCCTCGGAAACGCTTTCCACATTCGACACAAAGTTCCGGTGCGTCAGCACCGCCCCCTTGGGCCGCCCGGTGGTGCCCGAGGTGTAGATGAACGAGGCCGGCGAATCCGCTGCGGGATCGAGCTTGTCGTACGCCCGCCCGCCCGACATTGCCGCGCCGGAGACCTCCTCCCGCAGCTGTTCGAAGTCCGCCGCCAGTACATGGCCATCCACCGCCACCACCTCACGTAACGCGGGCAGTCTCCGCCTCACGCCGTCCAGCAGCTCCGCGTTCCTTGCCGAACAGAACGCAATGGAAATGCCGCAATCGTGGAAGATATGCACCGTCTCCATCTCGCGCAGCTTGGCGTCCACCGGAACGGCCACGGCGCCGATGCCGACGATGCCGTGGTAGATTTCGTACCACTCCGGCGAGTTTTCGAGGAAGATCGCCACGCGGTCGCCCGCCTGCACACCGAGGTGCGCCAGCATTTCCGAAACGTGCCATGCCCGCTCGCGCAGCTCCGCGAAGGTGCGCGTGCGCCATTCGCCGCCCCGCCGGTATTTGAGCGCAATCCCCGAGGGGCTTTCGTCCGCCGCCCGGTTCAGGCAATCTTTGATGGTCATCGCCATGGCGTTCTCCTGTTCGCTAGAATTTGTTTTCGATCACATCGGGATGGTGGCGGAGCAGATCCACCGCCTCGGCTTTGGGAAGCCCCGTGTCCATGAGATCGAAGAGGGCGTAGCGTCCCACCAGGGAGTAGGGCTTGAACGCCTCCGCAAAGGAGACCCCGTTTTTCCGGGCATATTCCGCCGATTCGACAATTTCCGCCGTAGCCTCCTTCAGGGTGTTCTCATACATCTTCCGTAGTTTGGAAGGCGCTCCATCCGCCAGATAGCTGTCCGGCAAGAAGCGCTGGACCGGCCGGACATTCAGCGGCTGGTAGGTGTGGCCGGGCGAATCGTCCACCATAACGATCCGCCGGAGCGTCGGGTCGATCAGCTGCA
>WFRA01000019.1 GCA_015486775.1 Kiritimatiellales bacterium
ATGTCGGCGAAACCCTATTCAGCGACCCGCCGGGAACAAAATTCATCGAGTTCAATACAGCAGGTTTGCTCACCCTGACCAACATGATCGTCTATGTCAGTGCCGATCCCAGTTCCACCGATCCCGGCGACGAGGAGCGGAGCGTCAGCAATATTAAGCTCTATGCCAGCAGCACGGCATCGCCGGTGTGGAGCGCGGGCAACCTGATTTTCGACATTCCACTCAATCCAGACTACACGCTTGAGTATGGTTCGCAGTATATCGGTGTCAGCATCGACCTCTCCTCCGTGGAAGGCCAATATTTCCGCCTGGAGGTTGAACAGCCCCACCACGGCGCACGCATCCGGGAAGTCGACGCATTTGCCGAGTAGTTATCCCGCAAGGAGGAAACCATGTTTCGTTGCATTGGTAGCCGTTTGGAGTTTTATGTGCTGTGCTTGGTGTTCCTGGCATTGGAAGGCACTGCGCATTCAAAGGCGTGGCAGGTGGCGGATGTCTACCGGATGCCGCCGGACAAACTGGAAACCCGTTGGTACACCTATGAAAACCAAAATGGGGAAAAGGGCGCGGGCGGCCAGGCCAACTTTGGGCGGAAGGGCGCCCCTGCGGTATGGGTCCAGCCGGGCGATACGCTGGTGCTGGCCGATATCCATGGTAGTGGAACCATCCGGCGGATCTGGATGGCGCTGCGCCCCGAGGAAAAGTTCCTGCGCGGGGTGAAGATCCGGATGTATTGGGAAAATTCCCCGACGCCCGCCGTGCAGGCGCCGCTCGGCGACTTTTTCGGCCACGGCTTTGGCAAGGGGGCGGTTTTTGAAAATATCTATTTTGCATCGCCGGAGGGGCGGTCGCTCAACTGCTATGTGCCCATGCCGTTCAAGGAGGCTGCGCGGATCGAGGTGGTGAACGAGGCCGATACCCCGCAGCTGTTCTACTATGAGGTGGATGCAACCGTAGGGGACAAGCATGGCGACGACATGCTCTATTTCCACAGCTACTGGCGGCGCGAAAACAAAACGGAAATGCGCAAGGACATGGTCATCCTACCGGAGATCCAGGGGCGGGGGCGCTTCCTTGGATGCTATCTGGGCGCGCGGATCAACCCCAAGTGCGATTGGTGGTGGGGGGAGGGCGAAGTGAAGATCTATCTCGACGGCGATACCCAATTCCCGACCCTCTGCGGAACCGGAACCGAGGACTATGCCGGCACCGGCTGGGGGCAGGGCGTGTACGACAACGCCTTCTGGGGCAATCCCTACAAGAAGCTCAAGTCCCCCGATGTGCCGGGCTCCTGCGATGCCTACGGCTTCTACCGCTTCCATGTGCCCGACCCGGTCTTTTTCCATGAAAACATACGGGTGACGATCCAGGCCATGGGCGGGGGAAGCTATGCGCAGATTCTGGATGCCATGAAAAAACATCCCGACCTGAAAATCATGAAGGCGGGGAAGGGCGGCGAATACTACACCAAGGAGGAGCTGGCGGCCGATCCCGGACGCGCCGAGCCGTCGGAGCGTTCCGACGACTGGTTTGCCACGGCCTACTGGTTCATGGACCGGCCCGAGGACGGGTTGCCCGCAATCTCCGGCTACGCCGAAAGAATGGCCGACCTGCCAGAAGGCGCGGTCTGGCCAACAAGGGCCACGAGCGAAATCCGGTAGTTTCAAGGCCGGGAAAGTGCTTTTTTCTGGCGGGAGCCGTGCTTTCGGATTCAACCTCATGTTGTGTGGCTGGGTTGCAAATAACCCAGAAAAGGGCTAGATATATATTGATAGTCCACAATATGTTCCGTATTCATGTGTTGCGTAGCAGGTTGGCGGTTTTCGATGGTCGTACCCGCGAGCGGTCGCCGGTGCCGAAGGAAGCCTGCTGTATTTGGAAGGCTTACCCACTTCGGAGATGTTGGGGTGAGGTAGGAGTTGATGATGCAGAAGTTTGAACGGATTGCCGAAACCATATCGAGCCAGATCGAAAAGGGCGATTTCTCCCTTTCCGGACTACCCAGCGAACGCATTCTTGCCGAAACGCTGGCGGCCAACCGGCTCACGGTTCGCAAGTCCCTAGCGCTTTTGGCGGGAAAAGGTGCCATCCGCAAGCTGCCCAACGGACGCTACGAAATGGTTCCAAAATCAAATGGTTCCGAACACAATGTGCAGATCGCTTTTTTGGCACCGCCGTCTTTTTCTTCCGGCAACATCCGTATCTGGTACGAAGAGTTACAAACCTACACCGCCAAGCGCGATTTTCTACTTCGTCCCTTCCTCTATCTCCATTGGAACGATGTTTCCATCAGCGATATCCTCGCAAATTTCGATGGCATCTTCATTGTCCCCTCCGCGGAAGAAATACCCAAGGATACGTTGACCCGTTTGCAATCAACAAACGGGGTGGTGGTTTTGAACTCAGACATGAGCCACCACCGGATTCTCTCGGTTTGCCTGTTTCCCGGAATCTTTGTTGGGCAGGCTCTGGATCGGCTGGTCAAGCTGTCCCACCAAACCATCGCCTGTCTGCACCTTCACGAGTCCATAAATGATGTGTTGAACGACCGGATCGAGCAGTGGGAATACTGGAGCGTACTCAACGGCAATAGCGCGCCCCTGATCAAGGCATTTGTCAATCCGTTCAATGAAGGAGATGCCTACCTTGATGCGCAAATCAAGAAGGGCACCTTTAAGGATTCGACTGCGGTGTTCTGCACAACCATACACGCCGCCATTGCCTTCATACGCGCCTGCAAGAACAACGGCATCAATCCCGAAAAGGATATGGCCGTTTTCACGGTCGATGACGAAGGCATGGGCATGCACTCTACGCCGAGCGTGGGATGCTTCCAAAAGCCGGACATCCAAAAAATGCTGCGCCCGATCTTTGGCTGGATCAAGAATGGCGGTGACATCCAAAAGTGGAAGGGGCCTCTTCTGGTTGGACCCTCGAACCTAGAAATCTATGATGGCGAAACCTCGCACTCCCCCGCCAAGAAAATCAGGAAGTGTCAGGCAAAATAATTCGGCAGTCAGCATCCGACCCTGCCATGCAACATTAGCCGATGGTTCGTAAAAAGGGAAAAACTATTCGTATTTGTGGGTTGCTCGGTTTTAGACGGGGGAGTAGCGTCTCAATTAATCCAGAAATGGGTTGGTGCAGAAAATGGGATCTGTATTAAGGCTATTTTTGGCTAGGTTTGCCAGATGGCCATGTATCCCGGGCTGATGCACAAAGAGAGTAGACTCTGCCGGATGCAGGTTTCCTCACTTCGGAGGGGATCGCAGGAGGCGGAAAAAATAGGAGGAAGGAAAATGAGTAAGTATAAAGGTAGATTGACTGCGGCGGGATTGTTCCTGCTGGGCGGCGTTGCTTCGGCCACGCTGGTCACCCCGGTGATTTCCAACGGGGGTTTCGAGGCTGGCGGGCAGGACTGGCGCCTGTACAACGCAAACTTTGGACAAAATACCGATGCGGTCGAAGGAACCTATTCCCTCGACTTCAATAACGTGGGCTATGACATCCACAATCCCGATAGTCTTCTCGACAGGGATAGCACGAGGATTCCGCTAAACTCCGGGGATGAAACCGAATTTTCGTTCTCCGCGAAAAACCTCGATGGTTCGCAGCCCGGAAACAGGATCGGGTTCCATGTTGTTGAGTTCGATGATGCCGGTACCCTGACGGCTGCGGATGCCGTATACTACTTCGATACTGGAGCACCGGGAAGCTGGTCCACGAACCAGGTTTCCTATGCCGTCCGTGCCGAGGGTACGACGAAGGTCAATATTGCGTTTAGGTTCTACCATACCGACGATGGCGTAAATTTTTCAGGGCCTGTCGAGGGACATTATCTCATCGATGATGTCAAAACGATTCCCGAGCCGGCCACGCTGAGCCTGATGGCTCTGTTGGGCGGGGCACTGGTCGTTATTCGTCGCAACTTGGGCTAGTAGTAGGCAAGGCGCATCCTTTCCTTGACGGCATGCCGGAGGAGCCACGGTTGGCTCGTGTCCGGCACGTCGGCAGGCTAGGGTGCGTTGCTTTTTTTACGGAGGAACAGACATGAAAAAAATTATTGGCATGACGATTTTCGCGGGGCTGTGCGGGGCTGCCGCGGCGCAGGTGGTTACCACGGCAACAATCACCCCAACGCATATTGGCGGAGTGGCAATCGGGGGAGTGGAGGGGTTTAACAACGATCTGTTCGATGGAACGGTTACGGTTACGGATCACTCCGCGCTGCATCCCGCCACGGATCCGGTGGGGCCGGACAACTGGTTTATTTCCCCCAACGCGGTAACCCCCGGGCACAACCCTCCCGGCCTGCTCGTTTTTGCCGACACCAACCTGCCGAACTACATCGAGTTCAACACCACGAACGAGGTTACCCTGGGTACCATGGTCTTCTATCTTTCGGGCGACCAAAATACCGACCCCGGCGGCTACGAGGGACGCAGCCTCAGCAATCTCGTTGTTTCCGCCGGAACGGCTTCGACCGCCCTTGTGGAGGTTGCCGACATCGCGGTCAATCCGGACTACGACGGGGCATACGGCCTGCCGTGGATCAAGGTCGAGATTGAATTTCCGACACCTGTCACCGCCAAATATTTCCGGATCGACATCGAGCAGCCCGACATCGGCGCGGCAAAACCGGAGTGGGACTGGAACGGGCCTCGAATCCGCGAGATCGATGCCTATGGAACCAATGTGGCCACTTCCGCAGATGTGGACATCACTGCGATCCCCATTTCGAATACGGATGGTAGGGAAGGAGCCATAGGCGATGATTTCGAAGGGGTCACCATTCTGACCAACTCTCCGCTACATCCCGTTTCATCCACGCCGCAGGAGTGGTTTATTTCGCCAAATACCACGGAAAACCTTTTCGATGACAACAATGGGACCAAGTTCATCGACTTCAATACTTCGGAACCCTACAGCTTGAGCAACGTCGTCGTATTCATCAGCGGCGATGACAATACAGACGGTTTGGAGCATCGGAGTGTCACGGGGATCAGGCTTTCATGTGGTCTTACGCCGGAGACCGTCACGAATAATGTGGTTGCCTTTGTTACCCTCCCTGGGGAAACCACGGAGACCTATGGTTCTCCCTGGTTGATGGTGAGCATTGATCTGGATCCTGCGGTGGCGATCGGAAAATATTTTCGCATCGAATTCGACCAGGACAACCTGGGCGCCCGCATCCAGGAAATCGATGGCTACGGCGTTCCCTATACCCCGCCGATTTTTGAGCCTGAAATCCTGAGTTGGTCGGTATATTCCAATGGCGTAATGAAGATGGTCGTCAATGCGCCTAGTACGGCGAGCCGCTATTCCGTCCAGGCCACCACGGATCTGGCAATCGATCCGTTTTCCGCTGTGGCTCATTCGGACAATGGCGTGAATCCGTTTGTTGTTACCAACCTGGCCTATTCCACGGTGCAGGGAACCAATGAAGTGATCTATGTGCAGAGTGCCGATTCGGAGAAGTTCTTCAAGATTATCGGTGAATAGCCATTATTGTAGAGCATGGCAACCCCCTTGGGCTTTTACTCTTGGGGGTTTGTTGTTAATGTGGGTTGTGGAGAAAGGAAAACAAAATGAAAAAGAACTGGTACCATCTTAATCTTACGCTTGCCATGGTTGTCCTTGCGGGGGTGGTCATCGTACCCCGCGCCGATGCCGAAACCCTGCCGACGCTCTACCATCTGGATCTGAAATATACATCCAGCCTATCGGCGGCCGAACGCTATGATATCCGGCATGTGGCGGTGTGCCTGCAAGGGCTGGCCAACCGCGAGGCACCGCGCGTATTCCTGGGCTTCCATTCCACGGACGACGTGTGGCTGACCCGCCTGCGCGAGCCGGGCGGGCTCTGCGAGGGCTGGAGCCTGTACGATGTCCAGAGCATGGAAGAATATATTGCTATTTTCTCAAGGTATGCCACCGGGGTGATCCTCTACGATCCCGATCCAAACACGGGAACCATTTCGTCCAGTCTGGCGGCTACCACGGCGGCCGGTGTGGAAAACGCCATTGCGGTGCGTAAGGACACCTCCGCCGGATCGATGTACAACTATCTGGTCAACGATCCCGATGGGCCACAGCTGCCTGTGTTGATCGACCTGACCGGTAAGTTTACCGGTAGCGGCACCATCTGGCAGACCTCGACCGCCTCCACCGGTAGCGCCAAGTGCGATGCCTATATCTGGGCGAAGGAAAAATATCTAGATACGGGGAAGTGCGACCCGACCGTGCTGATGTACACATTGGATCTTTGGGGGCTGAAGGAGGGAGCCGACCTGCGAACCCAGCTTTCCAACCTAGACTATGCCATCCAGAAAAAGGGCTTTTGCTTCGAGCTTTCGCCATGGGGAGACGAGGTGCCAAACGATGACCCGGGGCAGTCGGAGGGAACCGACAAGTCCACGTTCCGACAGATTCTGCACGCCTGCAATCTCCAGACCGGCAAAAACAAGATGATCAAATTCTGCGGTTTCACCAATTGGGACTACAAATACACCTCTTCCGTGGGGGGATCGCATGGCGCTGTCCAAACGGAATGGGAGACCGTCCGGCTGGTGACGGCCTACAACGGTTATCTGGAGGCCGACGCCCCCTCCATGGACTACCTGAGCAACAGTTCATTCTATGCAGGGCTGGCACCGAAGGTTGCCAGCCGCCGCTATGTCCAGAACCCCGCGCCAACCTATGCCGACCTACAGGCCAAGGGCTATATTGGCAGCGGTGGAAGTGTGGTTGACGGAAACTATATCCTGATCGGCATGGGCGACTACGACCAGGCCTCGTGGACCCTCAACGATTTGGCTTCGGGAAAATATGACGATACCAACCGGGGCAGTGTCGAGTGTAGCTGGGGGGTCGATCCAAACGCCATCGACCGGGTGTCGGTGGCGATCGACTACATGTATCGCCACAAGAGCTCAAAGGATTGGTTCATGGCCTGGGACTCGGGGGCGGGCTATGTGCATCCAACCCAGCTCTACGGAACCCGTTCCCCCTCGTTTTATTCCAGCGCGGTGGGTATCTGGCAGGATCATTGCCGGAACTATTACCGGACATTGGACTATTCCATCAGCGGCTGGTTGCTGAACGAGGGTAGCGGACAGTCGATGAGCACGACCGAGATCGACAACTACAAGTCCTTCAGCGGAGATGGCATCGGGTTCCACAACGATTTGAGCGGCGACCCGAGCCTGCGGGACAATGTGCCTTATCAGCAGATGAACCACGATGCCACGATTTCCTACTCTAGCGGGGTGCATTTTGGGTGGGAGAGGGAGGTGCTTTGGACGCCTACCCAGCTTAAGAACAAGGTGGATGCGTCGGACTCCAACCAGCATTTCCTCAACGCCTACGAGTACTACTACCTGATGCGCTACTACAAGGGGGGAAACAACAACTATCGTGCCACATGGGTCTCCGACACCATTCCGCGGATCATGGCGGCAGAACAGGTCTATCCAGTTACGGTAACTGTTCGCAACGATGGCTGGGACACCTGGAGCGAGGGGGATCTGTATCGCCTGAGCCCGGCGATATTGCCTGAGGGAAGCCCCGTGGCAACGTCCTCCGACTACGACTCGACCGCACCCAACCGTGTTTTCCTCCCATCGGGGACAACCGTTGGCCCTGGGGAAAGCGTCACCTTTTCGTTCAACCTCACGGCGCCGAGCACAAACGGAAACTATGACCTCTACTACGACATGGTTCGCGATGGCGTGGCCTGGTTCCACGACCTGCACAACATTGAATGGAAGAAGTCCATTATCGTCGCAACAAGCGAAACAGATATCGACACCGACGGTGACGGCGTTCCCGACGTGACCGAGGATCAGAACGGCACCCTGTACTGGCACCCGGACGACATCAACCCCTTCGCCACCGTGCTGCTGCAGGATTTGCGGCAAACCTATGACGGATTGGCCAAGCCCGTTTCCGCCTCGACCATCCCTTCGGGGTTGGCGGTCGACCTCTCCTACGATGGATCGGCCGCCGCGCCGACCAATGTGGGCAGCTATGCCGTTGTCGGAACAATCAACGATCCGGACTATCAAGGCAGTTCGACCAACACGCTGGTGGTTGAATCGCCCGCCGGTTACGAGGAGTGGAAGGCGGACTGGTTCACGGAAGCGGAGCAGACCAATGCCGCCGTCAGCAATCCCGAGGTCTATTACGATAGCGATCGTTTTAGCAACTGGCAGGAATACATTGCCGGAACGGATCCAAAGGATGGAATGCAGTTTCCCTATTTCGATATGCAGCCAACCATCGGAGCGGGGGGATATGTCTATATCCTGAACTGGAATTCTGTCTCGGGTCGGGTTTATTCGGCGAATTGGTCGTCCGACCTGCAGCAGCCCTTTTCGCCGCTGCAGACCAATATCGAGTGGCCGCAGTCAAGCTACACCGACCAGACGCACCAGGCGGAAAACGCAGGATTCTACCGGGTGAATGTTTCCCTGAAGGAGCCGCCTCCGCTTGTCACCAATGCAACGTTTTCCGCCGCCAACTCCTCAACGGTTGAGGGCGTTAATGGCGACTTGTTCGACGGGGCGGTGGTGACTGCCAATTCCGCATTACATCCGGTTTCGAGCACCACGGCGGATTGGTTCACGGCTCCGAATGCGACGGAGCTCCTGTTCAACGACGAAGGAGCGGGCACCGCGAAATTTATCGAGTTCAACACGGCGGGGTCGGTCACCTTGACCAATCTGACCGTCTGGCTGTCGGGGGATGCCGCCGCCGGCTCCGATGGCCGCTCCATTCGCCATGTAAAGTTCTGGGTCAGCACCGCGTCGGGGGTGTGGGACGAGACCACCTTGGCTGCTGATGTTGAGGTCAATCCGGACTACGACGGCACCTATGGATCCCAGTATGTCAAAATGTCGATGGCGCTTCCCTCCCGTGTGGGCCAATACTTCCGTGCTGAATTTGTGCAGGACGACCTGGGTGCCCGGATCAGGGAAATCGATGCCTATTGAATGGAATCATAAAATGGAGAAGGGACGTAAATATGAAGAATCACATGGTTGGATTGTGTGTTGTGGCGGCGCTGTGTGTGTCCACCGTGGCGAAGGAGGCCGTCATGTCGCCTAGTGCTCGCGGAGGATTTAATGGGTTGAACCTGGGCATGGGAAACCTGTTTCGCGTCTCGGATGCAAAATCCAGGTCCATCGGCCCCGAGAATTTGTCGGGGGAAAAGGGGCGGGGCGGGATGGCCAGCCTCGAAGAAGGCAACGCGGCTCATGCGGCTTCCGAGCTTGGGCAGGGATGGAAGGTTAATCCATACATCTTTATCGAGGCTGGCCAAGAATGCACGTTGGCGGAAGTCGATGGGGAAGGCGCGATTCAGCATATATGGATGACCCCGACGGGCAATTTCCGCGAGTCGATACTGCGCTTTTATTGGGACGATGAAACGCAGCCGTCGGTCGAGGTTCCGGTGGGCGATTTCTTTGCGGTGGGCTGGCAGCCCGATTTGCCGCGGATCAAATCGCTGGCGGTCTGCGTAAATCCCGGCAGCGGACTCAACTGCTACTGGCAAATGCCCTTCCGCAAAAAGTTTAAGGTCACCATGGAAAACAGGGGCAGCGAAAAAATGACGCTCTACTACCAGATCGACTATACCCTGACCCGGGTTCCCGCCGATGCCGGATATTTCCACGCGCAGTTCAACCGAGTGCATCCGGTGCCCAAAGACAAGGTCTACACCATCGTGGACAACATAAAGGGAAAAGGGCAATACGTTGGAACCTATCTGGCCAGGGGAACGTATGACACTGGATGGTGGGGGGAAGGGGAGATCAAGTTCTACATGGATGGTGATACGGATTTCCCGACCATTTGCGGAACCGGCGAGGAGGATTATTTCTGCGGTTCATATGGCTTCGCCATGCATGAGGACGAAGATGGCGTTAACCAATACGAAAACTTTGACTCCCCCTATTCGGGCTTCTACTATTTTCCCGAAGATCCCGAGACGTCGTATCAAACAAAAATCGGGGAATATCGCTGGCATATCCTCGATCCGATCCGGTTCGAGAGCGATTTGAAAGTCACCATCCAGTCGCTGGGTTGGAAAGAGGATGGACTCTACAACACCCTGCAGGACGACTTGGCATCCGTGGCGTTCTGGTATCAGCAGGAACCCCACAATCCCTTTCCGAAACTGCCGCCGAACGAACAACTCGTTATCAAGAGCAAAAACCCCAATCCTGCCAAACAATGAAAACCTTTTGCGCGGATACATGCTTGAGGAAGTTCGCGGTGGTGGCCACAGCGATCGCCATGCTTGGTTTGTTTTTGACCTCGGCCAATGCCGCGCAGAGCCGGGCGGCGGTGTTTGGCTCGGTCGTGTCGAAAACGGATCCGGCGCTTGCGAATGCCTTGGTTCGGAAGCTGGGTGATGCCGGCTATGCCGTCGAGCGGCTGGATGTGGAGGGGCTGTGCAGCCTCGATGCAGGCAAGCTCGATCTGCTCGTTGTGCTGGACGCGGAATCGCTGCCGATCGAATCGACGGAATCGGTGGAATCCTTCCTGAAGGCGGGCGGCGACATTATCGCCCTGCGGGCACCCCTGTGGGGCAATGCGCCGATGCGGGAAGGCGACCGCTGGACAACCTACGAACAATACCAGCTCCGGAATGCCGGGGTGCTGCCCGAAAACATTCTGTTCGATTTCTCCCGCTCCGACCTGGCCCGCTGGAGCCGCGAAGGCAACAACCCCCACGCCCCCGTCTCGTACGAGTCCGTCGAGGACGGGCAGGCTCCGGGGGGCAGGGCGCTACATGTTTTGGTCTGGAAGTTCGACTCCTCGGATCACGGCTTTGAGGAGTTCATGGTCTCGCCCCCGTTGCAGGGAGAGGGGTTGGATGGCGACGATCTGCTGGTCTTTTCCGCCAAAGGCGATGCCGACACCTCCGAACTGCTACTGGAGCTGAAGGGCGAAAACGGGGCAAGTTGGTCGAAGGTCGTTCCTTTGTATCCCCAGTGGCACCGCTATGCGCTTCCCCTCGGCAAGTCGCTGGGCCTAGGGAGCGGCGTACGGCTGAAGGTTGGTTTCAAGGAGGCGCAGACCGGATATTCAGCCGACAAGGCGGAATACTGGATCGGTCCGGTTGGCACGGCGAAGATGGATGCCGACTATGAAAAGCTTTTGTCCATTCCCAATCCGGCCGACCGCCCGGTTCTGGATACGCTCTCCCCCGGATACAAGTTCTTTGAATCGCACAGAGTGGCCAGCTTGGCGCCGCGCGCCGACCAGGCCATCATTGGCCGGGAGTCGGTATTCAATCTTCCCGCCAAGGTTTTATCGCCACACCCCCGGCCAAAGGGAAGCGGTTTCGACAAAGGGCGCGACTGGCGCTGGATTCCATTGATCGAGGCACGGGCTACAAACGGGAAGTGGCGGGGAACTCCCGCAACCTTGCTGGCGCACTTCGACGGCTTGTTCAAGGGCGGTGTCTGGGCCAGCTTTGGAATCCAGGATGCCGATTGGTATGGATACCCGGCGGCGCTGGAGACCATCGGTCAAATTGCGGCGCGCATGAAAAAGGGCGTTTTCATGCTGGACGGGGGTGCCCGCTTCTATACCTGTTTTGAAGACCAGCCCATCGAGATGGGCATTCGCGTGGCCAACCTGGGCGGGAATGCGCAGGGCAAGCTGACGGCCAGGATCACGCTGGTCGATGCCGCAAGCGGCCGGACGCGCTTCCAGAAGGAGTGGATGGTCGACGCGGCCTCCAAGAATCTCCAAACCTGTTCGACCAGCTGGCAGCCCGATGTCTGGCCACCGGGCGGGTTCGAGGTGCGGGCGGAACTTGTCGACCAGGGAAAAACCATCGATCGGCTTGTCCACAAAGTGAACGTGTGGAAGCCCAAAACCGGCAAGCGGTTTGTCACGGTCGAGCATGGCGACTTCATGCTCGACGGCAAACGCTGGCGGCCCAACGGAATCAACTACATGCCCTCCTCCGGAATAGCGATGGAGGACGGCTACTATTTCGAGCACTGGCTGAGCAAAAAAGCCTACGATCCGGAAGTCATCGACCGGGATCTGGAAATCGCCAAGGGGATGGGGTTCAACGCCCTGGCGGTTTTTATCCACGAGCAATCCGTGGATTCACAAAACCTGCTCGATCTGTTGCGGCGGATGGGAAATCTGGGGCTAAAGTGCAACCTCGCCTTGCGGACTCCCTTGCCCCAGACCACCATCGGGTTTGCATGGGACGTGCACAAAAAATTGATCAAGGATTACCGGCTGCCCGAAAACGATACCGTCTTTGCCTACGACATTGCGTGGGAGATGCTGTTCGATCCCCATGGCGGACTCCAGCAGTGGGATGCGCAGTGGCGGCAATGGATCGTGGATCGCTACGGCAGTATCGAAAACGCCGAAAAGGATTGGAACTATCCTGTTCCAAGGGATGGAAACGGCAACGTTACCGCCGCCCAGGTTGAGCACCTCTACCACAGGGGCGAATGGTTTCGGATGACCGCCGCCTACCGGCGGTTTCTGGACACCTTGCTCTACAAGGAGTACAGCCGGATCGTGAACCCCATCAAGCAGGCCGATCCAAACCATTCGGTGAGCTTCCGCATGTACGAGGCGGGTAGCCCCAGTTTCCGCTGGGAAAAGTACATGGTCTACCAGCTGCCCTACCTGGCCGCCGCGGTCGACATTGTCGAGCCGGAAGCCTATGGCAGGCAGGGGAATTGGGCATGCATCAAGCAGGGCCGCTTCATGTTTGAATATGACCGCTGGGTCAATCCCGAGCTCCCCGTCCTGTGGGCCGAGACAGGGGTCAGCGCCTGGGGCATCGGACGGCACGGCACGACGGAAAGGCTACTGCAATACCAGGCGCAATACTTTCGCGATTTCTACCGCATGCTCATCGACAGCGGTGCCGACGGGGTCTTCCATTGGTATTATCCGGGTGGGTACCGTTGCGGCGAAAACAGCGACTATGGAGTCGTCAATCCCGACGGTACCGATCGCCCCGTCACCCACGTGATTCGCCAGTTCTCGGAAGAGTTCATCAACGGCCCCGATGCCAAGCCGGTGGATCGCTGGATCGAGATCGACCGCGATGCGCACCCGGATTCCGTCGCCGGCATCTACGAAACGGTGAAGGACGATTTCTGGAAAGCGGCCTACTTTGGCAAGACCCCGGGGCTAAGAACGCTTGGCACGGGAACGGACTCCACCGATTGCCCGATGGTCGCGGTGGGGAACACCCCCTGCAACGGATCGAATCCACCCAAATACCTCGATGCGGCATTCGACTCCGTCGAGATCGAAACCGCCGAAGGCCAATGGGTGGCGGTCGAAAACGGGGGAAGCGTGAAGGTGGATCCCACCCGCCCGGTTTATGCCCGCGTCGGACTGAGGAACCTCGGCGAGGCCAAATGGGTTGCGCCGGGGGCGGCGGAAAAGGCCGGAGCGGTCTATCTGATTGCTGCGGGGAGCCTACCGGTCGAAACAGCTCTTCCGGCAAGTGTGCCCCATCTTGGTTCGATCGAGGTTCCAAGGGTTGGAATTGCTTCGGCGGGTCTTGGCAAGCCCACGCAGATCGTCGTCTCTCTGGCCGCCAAAGGGAGAATCGGATTTGGTGAAAAATTCAGGATCACGATTCTTCCATAGCTTGGAAGTCCTTCCGATTCGTGATTTGGGAAAATATATTCGCTTATGGAGGTTGGCTCATTTCGCCTCGGGGCGCATTATCGTGGCCGGTTGTTGAACCGCGAATTTTCCGGATTCGTGTTCATTCGCGGTTTTACTGAAATTTTCTCGGGTTATAAATTTGCGGGAAACGACACTTGCGAGGGGAGATTCATGATGAAGAATTATGGCAGGGTTGTGTTGGTTTTGTCCGTGGTATTTGGCGCGGTGTGCAACGGCAAGGTTGTGAGGGAAGATTCAACGATGAAAAACCAGGTTCTATTGGCAGGCACTCCCTTGAGCAGTTCAACTTTGCAAAGCCGAGCGATCACGGCGGAGAACCAGACGGGTGCCAAGGGGCAGGGCGGCCAGGCCTGGAATGGCCGGAAAGGATCGCCCTGTTTATGGCATCTTAAGAAGGATCAGATCTATACGTTTGCGGAGATGGACGGGCCGGGGATGGTTCGGCATATCTGGATCACGGTTCAAAACACCAGCCCGGAAAAGATGCGCAACCTGATCCTGCGGTTCTACTGGGACGGCCAGGAGACCCCTTCCGTGGAGGCGCCTCTAAGCGATTTTTTCGGAGTGGCTCACGGCCGTACCGTCGCCTACGAGTCGGCCTTCATCACCATGCCGGAGGGGAAGGGGTTCAACTGCTATTTCCCCATGCCCTTCGCCAAGCATGCCAAGTTGACCGTGACGAACGAGACCGGGGAGGATGCGGGCATGTTTTTCTACCAGGTCGACTACACCGTTGGCGATAAAATCGATGAAGAGTGCCCCTATTTCCACGCCCAGTTCCGCCGGGTTCTCAACACGACGATGGGGGAGGACTATGTGATCCTGGACGGCGTGAAGGGCCGGGGGCGCTATCTCGGGGTTAACATTGGAATAGTTGATCGCTATGCCGAGAAACATCTTTGGTGGGGCGAGGGCGAGGTCAAGATGTACATCGACGGCGACCGGGAATATCCTACCATTTGCGGCAC
>WFRA01000020.1 GCA_015486775.1 Kiritimatiellales bacterium
CATCACCACCAGCCCGGTCAACATGCGCACCGTGGCTCGCAACATTGCCGCCGGCCTGGTCAAAAACGACCCCGCCGGCAAGGCCTTCTACGAGCAGCGGCGCGATGCCTTCATCCGGCAGCTCGACGAGCATCTCTTCGGGAAAGAACTCGTGGACATGCTCGGCGGCGACACGCTGGCAGGGCTGACCGCCAAGGGGAGCCTGCACAACTTTCTGGAGAGCCAGAAACTGGACGGGAAACCACTGATCGACCGCCTTGGCGGATGGATGAAGCAGATGGAGCCGCTGCGCGGCACGCCCATCGTCACCTACCACAAAAACTGGGTCTATTTCACCCATCTGTTCGGCCTCGAAGAGGCGGGAACCATTGAACCCAAGCCCGGCATTCCGCCCTCCCCGAAACACGTGCTTGAAGTGACCCGCCTCATGGAAGAGCGCCATATCGGCATCATCTTCGCCGCCAGCTATTTCGACCCCCAGAAGATCGATACCGTGGCCGAACGGGTAGGCGCAAAATCCGTGGTCGTTCCCCCCTTTGTCGGCGGATCGCCAGACAGCAAAACCTACATTGACCTGATGAACCTCTGGGTCAAAAAACTGACGGATGCCGCCGCTGCGGCTCCGACCGGGAAGTAGGCAACCCATGAACGATGTCATCGGCTTCTTTGTCATGCAAGCCTCCCTGATTGGGGTTGTCCTGCTGCTGCACACCTATCTCGGCCTGCATATCATCCGCCGGGGCATCATCTTCAGCGACCTGGTGCTCGACCAGCTCGCGGCATTCGGCGTCATGGCGGGGGTCGGTCTCGGCATCCGCTATGGTTCGCCGGCATCCTACCTGGTGTCAACCGGGTTTGTCATTTTCGGCTGTATTCTGCTGGCGGTCCTGCGCCCCCGGAACCGGCAGATTCCCCGCGAGGCGGTTATTGGAATCCTCTATGGGGGCGCCCTCGTGGCGACCCTGCTGCTCTCCGACAAGCTGCAAAGCGGCGGCGATTTGGGAAAAACCATGACGGGTTCGATGCTCTGGGTCTCGTGGCCGCTGGTCTTCGCCACTATCGGGATCTATGCCGCGATCGCCCTATTCCATATCGTGGCGCGGAAACAGATCATCCGGCTGGCCGACACCCCGGAGCAGATGCGCCGCCGCGGCCTGTGGGAATTTCTCTTCTTTCTCACCCAGGGGCTCGTCACCATTCTCATCGTCCCGGTGGCCGGCGTGCTGCTGGCCTACGGGTTCCTGATGATTCCCGCCGCGATCGGCCTGCTCTTCAGCCGCCGCTGGCTTCCGGCCATGCTGATTGGCTGGGGTAGCGGCTTTGCCGCCTGCCTGCTGGGGCTCTATGGTTCCTACGCTTCCGACAGTCCCTACGGCCCCAGCCTGCTGCTGGCCATGGGGCTCTTTTTCGTGATTGCATTGGTGGTGCGCGCCCTGCGCCCCGCCCGCAGCACGGAGGTTGCATAATGAACCTGCTCGCCATGCTGTCCATTCCGTTCCTCTCCTGCGTCCTGCTCGCCGCCATCCTCGGCTACATCGGCATCCACGTCCTGAAACGCGAAGTCATTTTCATCGACATCGCCGTGGCTCAGATTGCGGCGCTCGGTGCCATCGGGGCTCACCTGATTCTGCACGTACCCGATGATTCGCCATTGACGCTCCTCTGCGGCATTGGCGCCACGGTGCTGGCCGCGCTCTTTTTCTCCACCATGCACCATTCCCGCAAAAACCAACTGCCCACCGAGGCGCTCATCGGCATCGCCTACGCCGTCGCCACGGCTGGCGCCCTCTTCGCCATTGGAAAGAGCACCGAAGGCCACACGCACATCCTTGAAATGCTCACCGGCACCCTGCTGTGGACTACCGGCGGCCAGCTTGCCCGGACCGCGGCCGCCCTTGTGTTTCCCAGCGCGCTGCTGATCCTGCTGCACCGGCCCCTCCAACGCCTTTCCGACGGCTATCAAGAGATAGAAAAAGGCAACCGTGCCGCCCTGCTCCGGGACTTTCTCTTCTACATCCTCTGCGGCACCGTCATCACCCTTGCCGTTCGGCTGGCCGGCGTGGTGGTGGTCTTTTCCTTCCTGATCGTTCCGGCCACCTTTTCCGCGCTCTTTGCCGAAAAATGGGGGATGCGGTTCCTGCTCGCCTGGCTGGCGGGCATGCTGGCCTGTGCGGCCGGGCTTCTTTTCAGCTACTTTCTCGACTTTTCCGCCGGCGCATCCATCGCCCTCTTCCTCATCCTTATCCTCGCCGGGGGCGCCCTGGCCCGCGCTTTGCGCCGGGGGTGATTCGCAGGGCGGGTTCGGCGTGGTCGTCGGCTGGTTCATAAACCCACTTCCTTTTCCTTCAACAGCCGTTCCAGCATACCGCCCGGCGATACATGCGGAACAAACCGCTCCTCCGCATGCTCAATCACAAACCGGTTTCGTTCTTCCGCCGCCGCCAAATTCCCATCCCGGTTGCGCATCTCCAGCAGGAGCATCCGGTTTTCCTCCAAGGCTGCCAGCACGGGCGGCATTGTTGCCGCCCCCTCAAGCCCCCAGGCTGGGCACGCAATCACACGTCGGCCTTTTTTCAGCAACCACTCGAGGATCTCTTTCTCCTTCGGCGAATGCCAGCCACCCAAATAAACATCCGCATCCGGAATATGTCCAATGTGCGGCGCATTCCGGCTGCACAGCACCCCCAATTTAGATGCATTCCACAACGCCGGGTTCCCGATTCCCCGTAATCCGCTCCCGAAATTCTGCACGCAGCGCCAGGGGTTCAGCCGAATATACTGCCGCACACGCTCCTCCGCCTCCAGCGAGCGCAAAATCCGCTCGTAATAATCGCGCTGCCAAATGCGCATTTTTTCCGAAACTGGGGCGACATGCGTGCCGCCCCTACGAATCCGGCGGCTCACCGATGCCTTGAATGCGCCGACCACATGCCCCAACTCGGAAATGCCTTTTCGAATGGAAATCAATCCATGGAAATGGTCGGGCATCACCACAAACTCCCCCGGAAAAACATCATCACGCACCTCGCCGCACCGATGCCACTCCTCGGCAATCATCTCGCGAAAGGGCGGTAAGGGCGACACGCATGTCGCCCCGGGCAAGCCTGTCGCCTTAAACTCCCGATGTGCGCACAGCGTCACAAAATACACCCCGCCGCCCGCATAATCATGCCCCTTCAGCCGGATGCTCCGCCGGTGGTGTATCTTTGGATCATAGCTCATAACGCCCCTGTTCGGGCGGCATTCTTGCCGCCCCGCTTTGTTGGAAAAATTCAAGTGCATCTTATGAGGAATTGAGCCTCTCGACAAGCGGATCGGCACGGCAATGCCGCTGGCCGATTTTCTAAAAATCGCCCTTGACGCACCCAGTTTTGGGTATATCTTCACAACCAAAAGCAAAGAAAAACTTTTTGGAGAAGAGAAAAATGGGCAGGCCGCATAGAGGGCGACAGATCGGGCACCAGCCGGATAGCACTTTTTTCAAGCCGGCGGGAGTTCCGGCACGGGAGCTGAAAACCACCACCATCTAGCTCGACGAGCTCGAAGCCATGCGGCTGGTGGACGGCAAGGAGCACCCCTATTGGAGTGTCGCAGAAAGTATTCGAACGAAGCGCGGAGTCCACCAGTGCCAGCTTCTCTATCTCGGCGAGATCAACGAACAGCCCGCCAACAAACAATCCACAAACCCACCCGCCAAAACTTTATATCGACTCCCCGATCCACCTGCTCAATAGACCACCACCTTCACGTCGTCATCAAATGCAAACGCAGCGTCGGCCGAGGCCACCTTCTTGAACGAGGGAAGGATGCGGTAGTAGACCTCCAGCGAGAGGATGCAGAAGTCGGTGGTGTAGACGATGTCCTTGGAAATCTTTTCCCTGCCCTCCGAGGGCGGTTTCCAGGCACCGGAAGCGTCCTGCGCCCCGATGAGCATCGGGGCGAACCGGTTGTTCCAGGTCGGCCAGCGCGACCCGCCCTTCTGGAAGATGGCCTGCGTGTTGTAGTACCACTCGTAGGCAATGTTGAAGCTCTTGTTCTTGCCGGTCTTTTCCCACCCCTCCAGCCAGTCGGAGCACGCCTTATCGCGAAGGTATTCCAGTCCGGCCTTGGCCTCCGGCGCATCGCCCCGCCCGGCCATCTGCATGCAGAGCACTGCCACACCGGTCATGTAGTCGAGTCCACCCGACGGCTTCTTGTTGCCCTTGCGGTAGAAAAATTTTCCGCCGCCCTCGTGCATCCCCTGCACAAACGGAACCGATTTTTCCAGCGCCTCTTCCACCCCCTGGAAACCGATGCCTGCAACCTGCGCCGCCCGGAGCGCCTGCACCTGCCAACCCGCCACCGAAAGGTCGCTCCACTTTTCGTGCTGGTAGCGGTGATCCCATCCCCCGCCCTCCTGCTGGCCATCAATAATAACCTGCACCCCGCGCTCCACCGGCCGCTTGAGCATCGGCGCACGAGTCAAGCCATAGGCCTCCGCCAGCGCATAGGTGGCGATGGCGTGGCCGTAGACCCCAATGTCATCGTGCGATCCGATGGTTTTCGAGAAAGGGCAGAACCGCCCGCTCTTTTTATCCTGCTCCGAGAGCAGGTACCGGATGGCCCGCCGCACCGTCTCGCCATACGTTCCCGACTGCGGCGTTTCTCCATGCGCCAAAAAGGCCAGCAACGCCAGTCCCGTCAGCCGCGCCCGCTCCTGCCGCGCCGTCATGCTCCTGCTTTTCCCCACCCCCCACGAACCGTTTTCGCACTGCACCGACTTCAGCCAGTCCAGCCCCCGCACCACCGCCTTTTCCGCATCGCCGCCAAATTTGCCGCCAAATTCCCGCAGCAGCCTGCCGCGCCCGCCCGCCGACCGCCCCGCCATCACACCCGTGAGCACCAGCGGGCTTTCCACCTCGGCCACCGCATCCAGCCCGCCCAGATCCAGCTTGGACTCCAGCATCGAATCCTGCTCCAGCGCATCCTGCGGCAAACGGTCGACCAGATCCGCCGGTTCCTCCACCGGCGGCGCCTCCTCCTGCCGCTGTTTTTCCGGCTCAGCCTTTTCGGGCGGGCGCGCCTGTTGCTGCTCCACGACCCGCACATCGATAGCCGACTCCTGCCTCGGCGCGCGGAACACCAGCATCTTCAGCAGCACAAAGACCACCGCCACATGCAGTAGCACCGACCCCACCGGGCCGCTCATCCTGCCGATCAATCTTTTTCCTCCGCTACCCATTGTTTCATGTCCCGTACTGCGTATCCCACACCTAATTAGGTATGGGATTTCATCCACCGCTCATCACCGAAATTTGCTTCAGTCCGCTCTTTGCACATAGATCCAAGGCTTGGATCAGCTTCCCGTGCAGCGACTGGTCGTCGCACACCACCAGCACGGCCTGGTTGGTGCTCACCGCCGCCAGCCGTCGGAGCAGGGCATCGAGCTCCCCCGCCGAAACCCCGCGTCCGTTGATGGCATATCCGTCCGGGAGCACCGCCACACGGATCATATCCGCCGGAGGCGGAGCCTCCTGCCGAGCCGCTTCCGGCGACGGCCGCGAAACATCCAGATGGGCCAGCACATCCGCCGTGCTGAAGGTCAGCAAAAAATAGATCAGCAGCTGGAACACCACATCAATCATCGGCGTCATCGAAACCTCCGCCTCGACATCCGTCCCGGAAAAGCGTCGCCGCCCCCTGCGTCCTCTTGCGGCATTCCTATTCATCGACTGAATCC
>WFRA01000021.1 GCA_015486775.1 Kiritimatiellales bacterium
GCCGCTTCAAGGGCGGCAATGCCAGCCACGGTTTTTTCGAGCAGGGCGGACATTTCCCCGGCGATGCCGGCCACGGCCGGAACCACGGAGTATTCGGTGATGGCCGTGACCACCGCCGGAATAATCATGGTTTTGGCAATATCCAGTGCGGTGTTGGCCTCGATTCCGATGAGGGTTTCGTAGACCTCGACATAGGTGTTGTAGCGCGACTCCAGCTCTTCGTTGCTCAAAACGCCATATTTGGCGAAGAGCTCCTTGGCCTTGTCGGTCTTGAGCACTTCGAGTGCCTCCTCGGTGGTGACGAGGTTCGGCAGGCCGCGCCTAGCGGCCTCTTCGAGCCACTCGTCGGTGTAGCCGTCGCCATTGAAGAGGATGCGCTTGTGCTCCTTGATAATTTCCGCGAGAACCTCCTGCAGGGCAGCGTTGAACTCCTTGCCTTCCGCAGCGGCGGTCTCGACCTTGGTGCAGATATAGTCGAAGGCTTCGGCAACGATCGTATTGAGCACAACGTTGGCACCGGCCGGGCTCTGGTTGGAGCCTACGGCGCGGAACTCGAAGCGGTTGCCCACGAAGGCGAACGGCGAGGTGCGGTTGCGGTCGGTGTTCCCGCGCGGGAGGGCCGGCAGCAGGTCGACGCCGAGGTGGATGCTTCCGCCCTCCTTGGAGCTGCTCGCTCCACCGGCTTCGATCTGTTCGATCACGTCGGTGAGCTGGTCGCCAAGGAAGATGGAGACCACGGCGGGCGGCGCTTCGTTGGCACCGAGGCGATGGTCGTTACCGGCGGAGGCCACGGAGGCGCGTAGCAGGTCGGCATGGGTGTCGACCGCTTTCATGAGCGCCACAACGATGGTCATGAACTTGGCGTTTTCGTGCGGGTTGTCGCCCGGCTTCAGCCAGTTCTTTCCGTCCGGCCCCATGATGGACCAGTTGTTGTGCTTGCCAGAGCCGTTGACGGCCGCGAAGGGCTTTTCGTGCAACAGGCAGGCAAAGCCGTGCTTCTCGGCAACGGTGCGGAGCACGTCCATGGTGATCATGTTGTGGTCGACGGAAATATTGAGCGTTTCGAAGACCGGGGCAATCTCGAATTGCGCCGGGCAGACCTCGTTGTGGCGGGTCTTGGCCGGAACGCCCAGCTTCCAGAGTTCGGCATCGAGATCGCCCATAAAGGCGGCGACGCGCGGCTTGATGGCACCGAAATAGTGGTCGTCGAGCTGCTGGTGCTTGGAGGCACCTTTGCCGAAGAGCGTGCGGCCGGTCTGGAGAATATCGGGGCGTTCGGCAACCAGATCGAGATCGATTAGGAAATATTCCTGCTCGGAACCGAGGGTGGCCTTGGCCATGGTGTCGCCGCAGTCGATGCCGAAGAGCTTGCCGAGGCGGACGGTCTGCTCGGAGAGCGCCTTCATGGAGCGCAGCAGCGGGGTCTTCTTGTCGAGGGCTTCGCCGTTGTAGCCGCAGAAGACGGTCGGGATGCAGAGCGTGGTCGCGCCGCAGTCGTCGTATTTGATGAAGGCGGGGCTGGTGGGATCCCAGCCGGTGTAGCCGCGCGCTTCGAAGGTTGCGCGCAGGCCGCCAGACGGGAACGAGGAGGCATCGGGCTCACCTTGGATCAGCTCGTCGCCAGAAAAGTTGATTACAATGCCGTCCTGGAAATCGGGAAAGATGAACGAGTCGTGCTTCTCGGCGGTGGCACCGGTGAGCGGCTGAAACCAGTGGGTGTAGTGGGTCGCGCCCTTTTCCATGGCCCATTCCTTCATGGCTTCGGCTACCTCGTCGGCGATGCTCGCGTCGAGCGCGGAACCGGTATCGATCGTTTTCTTGAGCGACGCAAAGGTCGATGCGGAAAGGCGTTTTTCCATGACCGGCAGGCCAAACACATTTTCGCCGAAGGCTTCGGTGTTGTTTTTCATCAATCTATCTCCTTAATGTTTTTTACCGCCGCCGGGTTCGGCAGCAGCGCTCCCTAACTACAAAATCCGGGTTTCCAACGAGTGGAAGAACCCGGTTCAATCCAACTTTCAAGGTCGAATACACACGAGCAATAAGCATACCAATGGAATGTTCCCCATATATCCAACTTTTTTGCCATCTGCCAACCAATTCACATACATTTTTGTACCATCGCTGCCGCGAAAACATACACAAATGAAAAATGTCCTGTGGCTGCACCGCCAGCAGCCTAATTCCCCGACTGCGCCAGCCGGGCTTCGAGCTGCCTGACCTTCTCTTTGAGCTTGGGCAGCGTGATCATGTTGGCGATCATCTTCTTGGCTAGGAGATGCGGCATGGCGGGCGACCCGATTACGAACTCCTTGGGCGGTACATCCTTCATCACCCCGGCCTGGGCGCCGACGATCGCGCCGTCGCCCACCTCGAGGTGGCCGGCCAGGCCGGCCTGCCCGGCCAGGATGACGCGCGAGCCAATCGTGGTGCTGCCGGAGATGCCGGACTGCCCGCACAGCACCGAATGCTCGCCGATCACCACGTTGTGGGCGATCTGCACCAAATTGTCCACCTTGGTCCCCTTCCCGATCCGGGTCTTGCCGAAGCGGGCGCGGTCGATCGCCACGTTGGCACCAATTTCCACATCGTCCTCAATGACCACCTTTCCAATCTGCGGAATCTTGGTCCGCAAGCCATCGTCCAGCACGGCATAGCCGAAGCCATCGGAACCGACCACGGTTCCGTTATGGATGATGACGCGGTCTCCAATCTCCGTGAATTCGCGGATGGACACGAGGGGATAAAGAAAACAATCGGCGCCAATCGCCGTTTTGTAGCCAATATGGCAATTGGGGGAAACCACCGTGTTTTCGCCAATCGCCACCCCGGCCTCGATCGTGCAGTTCGCCCCGATGGAAACCCCCGCGTCCAGCTGGACGGAATCGTCCACCACGGCGGAAGGATGTACGCCGGGAGCGGGTTTCGGGGGAGCTTCATAGAAAAACTCGGCGGCCTGGGCAAAGGCCTGGTCGGAATTATCGACCCGCACCAGCGAGCACGTTGCGGAACGGTTCCAATCGCTGGGAACGATCACCGCCGAGGCCTTTGTCGCCGCCACTTGGGCTGCATATTTCGGGTTCGAGAGGAAGCTGATGTCCCCCCGGGTGGCCTCGCCAAGGCCGGCCACCGCCGCAATCTCCAGTTCGCCGTCCCCTTCAAGAACCCCGCCGAGCCGTTCCGCAATTTTCGAAAGTTTCATGGCATCCTACTTCACTTTAAGGGTTTCGATGGCGGCTTTCTCCGCCTCGGTTTCCTCGCGCCCCTCGTTGAGCACCACAAGCACATCGGCCGTGATATCCATCTGGACGCTGGCATAGAGAACCGTCTGCATCCCCGCGCGACTCTGCGCCGAGCGGTCGACCACGGCCGCATACCCCTTTTCCTTCGCAAAGTTGACGATCACCTCGTGGATCTCGTCGAACAGCTTGAGGCTCATGCGTTTGTTTTGCTGCTCGAGCTGCTGGGAGCGAAGCTTCTCGAAATCCTTCACGTCGCGCTCCTTCTTCTGCAGCTCCACCAGCTTTTCCTCCAGCTGGTTGCGCTTGGCCTCGCGGACCTCCTCGGAAAGCGTTTCGTCGCGGGAGTCCGCCCGGTAGACCTCGACCTCCTCCTTGAGATTCTTGATCTCCTCCTCCATCGTCGCCCGTTCAAGTTTGATATCATCGGCCTGCTGGCGGATCTGATCCTGGGCCAGCTGGGTCTTGTAGAAGCGCTTGAACACCTCCTGGAGATCGACAAAAACAATATCGCCTGCGGCGTGCGCGCTGCCGGCCAGCAGGGTGGCGGCGAAAACCAGGGCGGGAAAAACCTTTTTCATGATCCAGATCCTCTCTTGTTTGAACGAAAGCACGGACACTACCCAACCCCGGGGGGGGATTACAAACAAATCGTTTGGCTTTCCAAGCGCCCCGCAAATCCCTACCGTGTCTCCAGAGGTTGGAACATATGAAAACGGTTTTGATTGTACTCGACTCGGTGGGCATCGGCGAAGCGCCGGATGCGGCGGACTATGGCGACTCTGGTAGCGCCACGTTGCAGCATATCGGCGAAACCACCGGCGGGCTGGAGCTACCCACCCTGCAACAGATGGGATTGGGCAACATTCCAACCATCCTGCCCGGCAACCATCCAATTCCCGGCTGCCCCCCTGCCAAAACACCGCTGGCCTCGCATGGCGCGATGCAGGAAATGTCGCAGGGGAAGGACACCATCACCGGCCACTGGGAGATGGCCGGCCTCGAACTCAACCCCGGCTTCCACCTCTTCCAAGAAAAAGACCCGGTCTTTCCACCAGAGCTAATTGCAACATTCGAGCAACGCACGGGGCGCAAAGCCATCGGCCTCAAACACGCAAGTGGAATTGGCATCATGGAGGAGCTGGGCGAAGAGGCCACCCGCTCGGCCTGCTGGATCTGCTACACCAGCGCCGACTCCGTCTTCCAGATCGAGGCCAACATCGACGTCATCCCCCTCGAAGAGCTATACGCTGCCTGCAAGATCGCCCGCGAACTCTGCAACCCCCTCAAGATCGGCCGCGTCATTGCCCGCCCCTTCCGGGGAAAACCCGGCGCGTTCGAGCGCACCGAAGAGCGCCGCGACTACGCCTTCGCCCCCGAAGAGCCGCTCATCACTGAACGCCTCTCCGCCGCCAGCATCCCCGTCTACGCCGTCGGCAAGATCGAAGACATCGTCGCCCACCGAGGCCTCGCAGAAAGCATCCACTCCCCCAACACCGAGGCCTCGCAAAAAGTCGTCGAGCAGTTCATGCAAAAGGAGGGCGACGGCTTTATCTTCGCCAACTTTATCGACTTCGACATGCTCTACGGCCACCGCCGCGATCCGCAGGGCTACGCCGCCGCCCTGCGCCAGACCGACCGCTGGCTCGAATCGTTTCTTCCAACCCTTGGAACCGGCGATGTCCTCATCCTCACCGCCGACCACGGCAACGACCCCACCTTCAAAGGCACCGACCACACCCGCGAGTTTGTTCCCCTGCTCGTCTACCGCCCCGGCCGCCCCGGCGAAAACCTCGGCATCCGCCGCGGCTTCTTCGACATCGCCCAATCCATCGCCACCCTCTTCAACCTCGCCCCCCTGCCCCGGGGAAAAAGCTTTATCCGGAAATAGCCATGCCCTACTCGGAAACATTCCTGCGCGAAGCGATCCGCCTCTCCCTCGAAAAGATGGAGGCCGGCGAAGGCGGCCCCTTCGGCGCGGTGGTCGTGAAGGACGGGCGGATCGTCGGGCGCGGCTGGAACCGCGTCACCTCCGCCAACGATCCCACCGCCCACGCCGAAGTCGAGGCCATCCGGCAGGCCTGCGCGGCCCTTGGCACCTTTTCGCTGGCGGGGTGCGAGCTCTACGCCAGTTGCGAACCCTGCCCCATGTGCCTCTCCGCCATCTACTGGGCGCGGATCGATGCCCTCTACTTCGCGGCCTCGCGCAACGATGCCGCCGAGGCCGGGTTCGACGACGCCCTGCTCTACGAAGAGGTTTCCAAACCCTGGAAAACCCGCGCCCTTGCAACCGAGCAACACCTGCACCAAGAGGCGCAGGCGGTTTTCGATGTCTGGAAAAACAACCCCGGCAGAACCCCGTACTAATCCGAACTACGCCGTCCGGCGGACAACTAGCTCCCCAGGGAAGCAGACGGTCTCTGGGCGACGGAATTCGATAATGGATTGGAAGGCCTGCCCGACCATTGCGGCAATCGGCTGACGAACGGTGGTGAGCGGCAGAATGGACTGCGCGGCAAAAGGAATGTCATCGAAGCCCGTAACAGCCAGCCGCCCGGGAACATCGATCCCCTCCTCGGCCAAGGCGTGTAACGCGCCCATGGCAACTTGGTCGCTTGCACAGACCAACGCATCGACCTCCATCGCTTTTCCCAGCACCTCGTGGGCAGCCTGCACACCGGCGGCAAATGGATCCTCCTGCCCGGACGGAACCGCGAAAAATCCAAGGTCTGCATCCGAAGTTGCCTTTTCAAACGCCCCTCGGCGCAAGTGGTGCGCAGGCAGGGTACCGGACACATAA